>NZ_JBSFUU010000161.1:0-8484 GCF_053591955.1 Streptomyces sp. NPDC002845
TCAGCCCGCCACCCGTCGCGTACCGCATACCACCGGCATACCTGATGGATCATCAGCTGTCGCCAGGTCTACCTCAGGAATTTAAGATCAGTACCAGCAGGTCGCTTCGCATCCCTGGGGAGCCATCGTGGAAATCCCCGCCCCCGTGAGCATCACCCTCAACACCGAGAAGCTCAAGGACTACGCCGACTGACGGCGAGGCAAGCGGCCGCGGCCGCCGGGCTCCCTCACCCCGGGAACGCCCGAGGGCGGCACCCCTGGGAACAGGGGTGCCGCCCTCGGTACTCAGCGGACGGATCCGACCCGGAAAGGGACCGGATCAGAAGTCCATGTCACCGCCCGGCATGCCGCCACCGGCGGGCGCGGCGGCCTTCTCCGGCTTGTCGGCGATGACGGCCTCGGTGGTGAGGAAGAGCGCGGCGATGGAGGCGGCGTTCTGCAGAGCGGAACGGGTCACCTTCGCCGGGTCGATGATGCCTTCCTTGACCAGGTCGACGTACTCGCCGGTCGCGGCGTTCAGGCCGTGGCCCGGGGTCAGGTTGCGCACCTTCTCCACCACGACACCGCCTTCGAGGCCGGCGTTGACGGCGATCTGCTTCAGCGGGGCCTCAAGGGCGAGCTTCACGGCGTTGGCGCCGGTCGCCTCGTCACCCTCCAGCTCCAGCTTCTCGAAGACGCCGGTCGCCTGGAGCAGGGCCACGCCACCACCGGCGACGATGCCCTCCTCGACGGCGGCCTTGGCGTTGCGGACGGCGTCCTCGATGCGGTGCTTGCGCTCCTTGAGCTCGACCTCGGTGGCGGCACCGGCCTTGATGACGGCCACGCCGCCCGCGAGCTTGGCCAGGCGCTCCTGGAGCTTCTCGCGGTCGTAGTCGGAGTCGCTGTTCTCGATCTCGGCGCGGATCTGGTTGACCCGGCCCTGGACCTGGTCGGCGGAGCCGGCACCGTCGACGATGGTGGTCTCGTCCTTGGTGATGACGACCTTGCGGGCGCGGCCCAGCAGGTCGATGCTCGCGTTCTCCAGCTTGAGGCCGACCTCCTCGGAGATGACCTCGCCGCCCGTGAGGATGGCGATGTCGCCGAGCATGGCCTTGCGGCGATCGCCGAAGCCCGGGGCCTTGACGGCGACGGACTTGAAGGTCCCGCGGATCTTGTTGACGACGAGGGTCGACAGGGCCTCGCCCTCGACGTCCTCGGCGATGATCAGCAGCGGCTTGCCGGACTGCATGACCTTCTCCAGGAGCGGCAGCAGGTCCTTGACGTTGCCGATCTTGGAGTTGGCGATCAGGATGTACGGGTCGTCGAGCGACGCCTCCATACGCTCCATGTCGGTGGCGAAGTACGCCGAGATGTAGCCCTTGTCGAAGCGCATACCCTCGGTGAGCTCCAGCTCCAGACCGAAGGTCTGGGACTCCTCGACGGTGATGACGCCTTCCTTGCCGACCTTGTCCATCGCCTCGGCGATGAGCTCGCCGATCTGGGTGTCGGCGGCGGAGATGGAGGCCGTGGAGGCGATCTGCTCCTTGGTCTCGACATCCTTCGCCTGCTCCAGCAGGGCACCGGAGACGGCCTCGACGGCCTTCTCGATACCGCGCTTCAGAGCCATCGGGTTGGCGCCGGCGGCTACGTTGCGCAGGCCTTCCTTGACGAGGGCCTGGGCGAGAACGGTGGCCGTGGTCGTACCGTCACCGGCGACGTCGTCCGTCTTCTTGGCGACTTCCTTGACCAGCTCGGCGCCGATCTTCTCGTACGGGTCCTCGAGCTCGATCTCCTTGGCGATGGAGACGCCGTCGTTGGTGATCGTGGGGGCGCCCCACTTCTTCTCGAGGACGACGTTGCGGCCCTTGGGGCCGAGGGTCACCTTGACGGCGTCCGCGAGCTGGTTCATGCCGCGCTCGAGGCCTCGCCGCGCCTCCTCGTCGAACGCGATGATCTTGGCCATGTGAAGTGGTCCTCCCGGACTGGGGTGGATTGCTCCGGACCGCGCTGGCGCCCGCGACGGACGGCCTGCCTGCCTCGTGGTTCCTTGCCCCACCCGGCCTGCGGGCCTCACCGACCCGGTCCTTCATTGTCACTCTCACCTTCAGAGTGCTAACGCCAATGATTAGCACTCGCCCCTGCCGAGTGCAAGCGGCTACCGCTCCGCTGGGGGCGGGTGAGTACGTGCGGGTGGGTGTGGGGCACCGTCGAATCGGCCTGAACGGCCTCGTCCTCAAGCGCCGGACGGGCTGGGGGGGGTGCCTGGGGTGAGTTGGAAGTGCGCAGCTGAGTGGGCAGCAAATCGGCCTTACGGCCCCGTCCTCAAACGCCGGACAGGCTGGGGGGGGTGCCGGCCTGGGCTGATGGGTTCTGGCACAGGCTGGAGCCGCGCCCCGCCAGGACCGAGGGAGCCACGCGGGGGGGGTGCCGGCCTGGGCTGATGGGTTCTGGCACAGGCTGGAGCCGCGCCCCGCCAGGACCGAGGGAGCCACGCCGCGCCAGGACCGAGGGGGGCTGCGCCCCGTAAGGGGCGCGGGGAACTGCGCGACCAGCCACACACAACCCGCACCCACCCCACAACCCCCCAACACCCACCCACTCGAACCGCCCCACCACCCGCGCAACACCCACCCGCCCGAACCGCCTCACCACCCGCGCAAACCCCACCCGCCCGAATGGCCCTACCAACCCCCCAACCCCCACCCACCTGACTCCGCCACCCCGCATACTGCCCACCCAGCCCGCACACTGCCCCCAACCCTCAACCGGGGGCCCAGGGGGCGGAGCCCCCTGGTGGGGTCGAAGGGGCGGAGCCCCTGGGGATGGGACGGGTAGGGGCGGCGGGGGCGAAAAACCCTCGACCCGGCCCCGGAGGCATCCGCCCCCACCCACACCAAAGGGCCCGTACCCCCGCAGAAACCCACGGGATACGAGCCCCTCGGCGAAGAACGGAAGAACGTCGCTGCTAGTCAGTCGGCGCGTGCTTCAGCCTCAGCCGGCCAGACGGACCATGTCCGCCTGCGGCCCCTTCTGGCCCTGCGAGATCTCGAACTCGACCCGCTGGCCCTCTTCCAGAGTGCGGTAACCGTCCATCTGGATCGCGCTGTAGTGGACGAAAACATCCGCACCACCGTCGACCGCGATGAAGCCGTACCCCTTCTCCGCGTTGAACCACTTGACGGTGCCCTGAGCCATGCCTAACTCCCCTATTACTGGCCCTTGCACAGATCCACACTTCGCGGATCCGGGTCAGACCTCACCCCCCAACGGTTGGGGGTGTGCGCCGGAACGCGTCGACCGCGGCTGAATGTATCTGTCCAACTGCCGTCTGCAACAGGTCAATCGGACGAGAAATCTGGACACACGAGGCCGGGAATGTACGGAGAATTCACCCGAGTTCAGGGCAAGTCGGGCTCCATAAAAGGAGCAAAACACACAAATGCCACACACACTTTGGCTGCTTCATATCGGGCGCACGGCCAGAACTCATATGCGCCCGGTACGGCAATCGAACCGGGTTCCCCAACTGTACCGTGCTCAACCATGCAGAATGGCCCCCTCCGCTTCTCTCACGGAGGAGGCCATTCGGTGAACTCTCGGTAATTGCCGTTACCGAAGGTAACGAAAACGACCCGTCAAGGCCTCAGCAGCCCCCGGCGACCGCCGGAATGATCGAGACCCCGGCCCCGTCCGGCGTAACCGTCTCCAGCCCCTGCTCAAAACGGACATCGTCATCGTTCACGTACACGTTCACGAACCGCCGCAGCTTGCCCTGATCGTCCAGCACCCGCGCCGCGATCCCCGTGTGGTTCTTCTCCAGGTCCGCGATGACCTGAGCGAGGGTCGCCCCCTCAGCGGTCACCTCGGCCTTGCCGCCGGTGTAGGTGCGCAGGATGGTCGGGATACGGACGTTGACGCTCATGGGGTGTGACCTCCGGTCGGAGTCGAGTACGAGATACGGGGTTGGACGGGCGGCGGGCAGACAGGAGGTCAGACGAGGCCGGCCTCGCGGAACGACTCCAGGTTCGGACGGATCGTGGCCGTGAGCCCGGTCCCGGCCACCGCGTCCAGCGTCTTCAGACCGTCCCCCGTGTTGAGGACGACAGTCGTCAGACTCGGGTCGAGCACACCGTTCTCGATCAGCTTGCGCGTGACGCCGACCGTCACGCCACCCGCCGTCTCGGCGAAGATGCCCTCGGTCCGGGCGAGCAGCTTGATCGCGTCGACGACCTGCTCGTCGTTCACATCCTCCACCGCACCGCCCGTCCGCCGCGCGATGTCGAGAACGTACGGCCCGTCCGCCGGGTTGCCGATCGCCAGCGACTTGGCGATGGTGTTCGGCTTCTGCGGCCGTACGACATCGTGGCCGCCCTTGTAGGCGACGGACACCGGGGAGCAGCCCTCCGCCTGCGCGCCGAAGATCTTGTACGGCTTGTCCTCGACGAGCCCGAGCTTGATCAGCTCCTGCAGCCCCTTGTCGATCTTCGTGAGCTGCGACCCGGAGGCGATGGGAACGACGATCTGGTCCGGCAGCCGCCAGCCCAGCTGCTCGCAGATCTCGTACGCCAGCGTCTTGGACCCCTCCGCGTAATACGGACGCAGATTGACGTTGACGAAGCCCCAGCCCTCACCCACCGGGTCGCCGATCAGCTCGGAGCAGAAGCGGTTCACGTCGTCGTAGTTGCCCTCGATGCCGACGAGCTCGCCGCCGTACACCGCGGCCATGACGACCTTGCCCTGCTCCAGGTCGTGCGGGATGAACACGCAGGAACGGAAGCCCGCGCGGGCCGCCGCGGCACCCACCGCACCGGCCAGGTTGCCCGTCGAGGAGCAGGAGAGCGTCGTGAAGCCGAACGCCCGCGCCGCCTCCAGGGCCTGGGCGACGACCCGGTCCTTGAAGGAGTGCGTCGGGTTACCGGAGTCGTCCTTCACATACAAACCGCCGGTCACCCCCAGCTCGCGCGCCAGGTTGTCGGCCTTGACGAGCTTGGTCCAGCCGGGGTTGAGGTTCGGCTTGTCGGCCACGTCGGCGGGGACGGGCAGGAGGGGGGCGTACCGCCAGATGTTCGCGGGCCCGGCCTCGATCCGCTTGCGCAGCTCCTCCGTGTCGTACGCGGAGAAGTCGTACGCGATTTCCAGCGGCCCGAAACACTCCTCGCAGGCGAAGACCGGTCCGAGCGGAACGCGGTGGCCGCACTCGCGACAGGACAGCGCGGCGGCGGGGCCGAGGTCTACGGTGTTCGTGGTGCTTGCAACAGTCTGCACAGCCATGGGAGGCGAGGCCCTTTCTCCTCATCTTCCTCACGACGCATCTCGCCGCGAGACGGATTTGGCACCTTCCCTAGCCGGGAGCCTCGCGGAGTCGATCAGCGGTGAGTCAACAGTGAATCAGCGATGAGTCGACGGTGATCAGTACGAGACCGGCTGGAGGGTTGCCGGGGCTTCATCGGGCCGTATCCCTCTGCCCCTCTGGATGAGCGGTATTCGATTGTGAACGACGATGACCCCCGACATGCGATGGTCATCCGCGTTGTTCAAGACTGTAACCGAAGGCCAGGACAGTTGAGGGAGCCGTCCGAACCGCGAGATGGATCATACGAAGATCAGTGTGATCGATAGTGAGGAGCCGCAGACCGTGCTGGAAGAAGTCGAGCGCTGGCTGAGCACACGCTCCTGGTCCGTGACCGATCGCCCGCTCCACAAGCTCATCGCCGCGAAACGCGCCACCGGGTCGACGGTCAGTGTCGTTCTGCCCGCACTCAACGAGGAGGAGACGGTCGGCGACATCGTCTCCGTCATCCGCCACGACCTCATGCGTCAGGTCCCGCTCGTCGACGAGATCGTCGTGATCGACTCGGGCTCGACCGACCGTACCTCGGAGGTGGCCGCGGCCGCCGGGGCGAGGGTCGTCCACCGGGACGACATCCTCCCCCGTATCCCCACCGTGCCCGGCAAGGGCGAGGTGCTGTGGCGTTCCCTTCTCGTCACCAGCGGTGACATCGTCTGTTTCATCGACGCCGACCTCAGGGAGTTCTCCTCCGACTTCGTCTCCGGGATCGTGGGCCCCCTGCTCACCGACCCCGGGGTCGACCTCGTCAAGGGCATGTACGACCGCCCCCTCGGCTCGGCGGCCGGGCAGGGCGGACGTGTGACCGAACTCATGGCCCGCCCCCTGCTCAACATGCACTGGCCCCAGCTGGCCGGCTTCGTCCAGCCGCTCGGCGGCGAGTACGCGGCCCGGCGTTCCCTCCTGGAGCAGCTCCCGTTCCCCGTCGGCTACGGCGTGGAACTGGGCATGCTCGTCGACGCCCTCCACCTCGTCGGCCTCGACGCCCTCGCCCAGGTCGACGTCGGCGTCCGCAAACACCGCCACCAGGACGGCCAGGCCCTCGGCCGCATGTCCGCCGCGATCTACCGCACCGCCCAGCTCCGCCTGGCCCGCGGCCAGATGATCCGCCCGTCCCTGACCCAGTTCGAGCGGGGCGAGGACGGTTTCGTACCGCGGACGTATTCGGTGGATCTGGAGGAGCGCCCACCGATGGCGGAGATCGAGGAGTACGCGGAACGCAAGGCGGCGTAGGGGGCGCCCGAAGGGCGCCTCAGGGGCGCGGGGCTGTGACATTGTGCGGCTCCGCCGCGTGGGCGCGACAAGCGCGATGGCGCACCGCGCTCGCCGACACCTTGCGGCGGCTCCGCCGCGTGGGCGCGACAAGCGCCCACCGGCCCGCAGTCGCAAAGCAATCGCACCCCCCGAGTTCATAGGCGCCCCACCCGTATACACCCGATACACCCGAGCCGTACGTTTGAGCGGTTCCACGGCGGGCTAGGTTGAGCCGTATGGCTGCCACCGTTCTCGTCGCCTCCAACCGCGGCCCGGTCTCCTACGCACAGGACGAGACCGGCGCGCTCACCGCCAAGCGAGGCGGGGGCGGGCTGGTCTCGGGCCTGTCCGCGATCGGACCGGACGCCGGGGCCGTCTGGGTGTGCTCCGCGCTGGGCGACGGCGACCGCGAGGCCGTACGGCGCGGGGTCGGCGAGCCCGGCGTACGGATGCTGGACATCGCGGCCGACGTGCACGCGGACGCGTACAACGGCGTCGCGAACTCCGTGCTGTGGTTTGTGCACCACATGCTGTACCAGACGCCGCTGGAGCCGGTGTTCGACACCGAGTTCGACCGGCAGTGGGGTTCGTACGTCCGTTACAACCGTGCGTTCGCCGAGGCGCTGGCGGACGAGGCGGCCGAGGGGGCGGCGGTCCTCGTGCAGGACTACCACCTGTGCCTGGTGCCGCGGATGCTGCGCGAGCTGCGTCCGGACGTACGGATCGGCCACTTCTCCCACACCCCGTGGGCGCCCGTCGACTACTTCCGCATGCTGCCGGACCACATCGCCGACGAGGTGCTGCGCGGCATGCTCGGCGCCGACCGGCTGGGCTTCCTCACCCACCGCTGGGCGAAGGCGTTCACCGCCTGCGCCACGGAGCTCGCCGGCGGACTCGGGGACACGCGGATCGGGGTGCACGGGCTCGGCGCCGACGCGGACTTCCTGCGCACGCGGTCGCACGAGCCGGACGTCGACGAACGGAGGGCGGCGCTGCGGGCCGAGATCGGCGAGGGCCGCAAGGCGATCGTGCGGGTCGACCGGACCGAACTGTCGAAGAACATCGTGCGGGGCCTGCTGGCCTACCGGGAACTCCTGGTCTCCTTCCCCCAGTGGCGTGAGCGGGTGGTCCACGTCGCCTTCGCGTACCCGTCCCGGCAGGACCTCGCCGTGTACCGCGACTACACCGCCGAAGTGCAGCGGGTGGCCGACGAGATCAACGCGGAGTTCGCCACGCCGGGCTGGACCCCGGTGGTACTCCACGTGAAGGACGACTTCGCACGCTCCCTGGCCGCCTACCGTCTGGCCGACGTCGCCTTGGTCAACCCCATCCGCGACGGCATGAACCTCGTCGCCAAGGAAATGCCGATCGTCTCCGACGAGGCATGCGCCCTGGTGCTGTCGCGGGAGGCGGGCGCGTACGAGGAACTGGGCGAGGACGCGGTCGTAGTGAACCCGTACGACATCACGGGCACCGCCCGCGCCCTCCACGAGGCGTTGTCGATGCCGGTGGAGGAGCGGGCCGAACGCGCAAAGCGCTTGTCCGCCGCCGCAACGGCGTTGCCCCCGGCCCAGTGGTTCCTGGACCAGCTGCGGGCGCTGGGGTAAGGGGAGAGGGTTTTCGCCCCCGCCGCCCTTACCCGTCCCATCCTCCAGGGACTCCGCCCCTTCGACCCCGCCAGGGGGCTCTGCCCCCTGGACCCCCGGGACCTATGCCCACCCACCACACGACTCGGCAGGTCAGGAAGTGGGCCTCGCACCCCCCTCAACCCGTCCGGCGTTCGAGGACGAGGTCCCAGGGCCGACCCCCCAGCAGCACTTACCAGCCCACCCCCCCCCCCCCCCCCCCCCCCCCCCCGCCCCCCCCCCCGGGCCCCCGCCCCCCCGCCCCGGAACCCCCCCCCC
>NZ_JBSFUU010000162.1:0-8239 GCF_053591955.1 Streptomyces sp. NPDC002845
CTGGCACTGCAGATCCCCAGCGACGGCACCCAGCGCGAGCTGCGCTCCATCCTCGACTGGCTGGACTCCGCCGGCATCGAGGCCGACGAACTGACGGTGCACACCCCCGACCTCGACGACGTCTTCTTCGCCCTGACCGGCCCGGCCAACGTCCCCACCCAGCCCAAGGAGAACGTCCGATGAGCGCCCTCTCCCTCGCCGTCCGCGACTCGAACACGATGCTGCGCCGCAATCTGCTGCACGCGTGGCGCTACCCGTCCGGAACCCTGAACCTGCTGCTCACGCCGATCATGATGCTGCTGCTCTTCGTCTACATCTTCGGCGACGTGATGAGCGCGGGCATCGGCGGCGGCGGCGCGGACCGCTCCGAATACATCGCCTATATCGTCCCGGGCATCCTGATGATGACCATCGGCAGCACCGTGATCGGGGCCGCGGTATACGTCTCCATGGACATGACCGAGGGCCTCATCGCCCGCTTCCGTACGATGGCGATCCACCGCGGCTCTCTGGTCATCGGGCACGTCGTCGGCAGTGTGCTGCAGGTGCTCGCCAGCCTGGTCCTCGTCGGCGCCATCGCCGTGGCCATGGGCTTCCGGTCCACGGACGCCACGGCCCTGGAGTGGTTGGCGGCGTTCGGGCTGCTCACGCTGTTCGCCCTGGCACTCACCTGGATCGCCGTCGGGATGGGCCTGGCCAGCCCGAACCCCGAGGCGGCCGGGAACATGGCCATGCCGCTGATCCTCCTCCCGCTCATCTCCAGCGCCTTCATCCCGGCCGACACGATGCCGGGCTGGTTCCAGCCGATCGCCGAGTACCAGCCCTTCACGCCCGCCATCGAGACCCTGCGCGGGCTGCTGCTCGGCACCGAGATCGGCAACAACGGGTGGATCGCGATCGTCTGGTGTGTCGGCCTGACCGCGCTCGGCTACCGCTGGTCGACGGCGCTGTTCAACCGCGACCCGAAGTAACCGCCATGACAGCGCGGGCCGCCTCCCGCAACTCGTCCCGCTCCAGGGCGGCGTACTCCGACACCGCGTCGGCGTACGCCGCCCTGGCAGCGTTCCCGGCGGCCCCGACCGCCTTCCGGGCGCGGTCCGCCGACATCGTCGGCTGGAACCCTCGCAGCACCCGCAGCCGTTCGGCCAGCGCGATCATCCGTACGGCACCGGCGTCACCGGACGCGAGCCCCGCCATGCCAAGGGCGTGCAGCGCCGTCCCGAGCACCGGGAGCTCCATGGGCCAGCGGGGCGGCCCGGAGAGCAGGCTCCGCAGCCGTTCCTGCAGCCGGTCGACCGGCTCCGCGACCAGCTCAAGCCGGCCGGCGTGCGCGTGCGCCGTCACCGCCGCCGACTGGATCTCCAGCGCCCACCGGTCGTGGAAGGGGTCGCCGCCGTGCAGCGAACCGGCCGCGGGCATCCGCTCCGCGGCGCTGCGCCACAGGCCGAGCCCGACCTCAGTCAACCCGCGGGCAAGCGCGATCTCGGCGCGGCGCCCGCCGAGATCACTGCTCTCGAAGTCGTCCTGCGAGGTGTTGGCGCCCTCCGCCTGCCGCAGCCAGTACTCGGCCTCGTCGGGGTCGCCGCGCTGCAGGCAGGCGAGGACAAGGCCCCAGCGGACGCCGATGGAGTCATGCTCGTCGCCGAGCCGCGGCAGCGCATCGAGCGCCGCCTTGAAGTGCCCGTACGCGGCCTCGCCCTGCTCCGTCTGCAAGAACAGCTCGCCCAGCCGGGCGTGGCCCGTGACCTGCAGGATTGGGTTGTTGACCGGCGTCAGTGCGGTGATCATCCGGCGAGCCGAGGCGAGCGCGCGGTCGATGTCGTGCTCCTGCTCCCAGACGTAGGTGGCGATGCACTCGGCGACGCCGGCGAGCAGCGGCTGCTCGCTGTCGCAGAGCCCCCGCAGCACGTCGTAGTCGGGAGGCAGCATCTCGGGGACCGCGCTCAGCAGTACCGCGGTGGCGCGCAGCAGCGTGTCCGGCGGGGCCGGGGGCAGCCGCCGGAGGGTGACGAGCTGGCGTACGACGTGCGGGCCGTAGCCCATGAACAGGCTCGCCGTGCACAACACCGCGGCGGCGCGGGCGACTTCGACGTATTCGGGCTCGGGGTAGTAGTGCGACAGCGGCGGGCCGGTGTCCGCGGCGAGGGCGGTGAGGCGGGGGTAGCTGGAGCCGGTGGACCACAGGGCGGCGAGGACCGCGGTGAGGGCGGCGATAGTGGGGCCGTCCGTACGGGCCAGGGCGTGCCGCAGGGCCAGCACGAGGTTGTCCTGCTCGACCCTGATCCGCTCCCGGGCGGCCCACGGTTCCGAGCCGAAGAACCAGTCGTGGTACGCGACCCCGAAGTCCCGCGCCCAGGCGAGGAACCGGCCGATGGTCTCCTCTTCCTCGCCCGCCTCCGCACGCCGGGCCGCACTGAACTCCCGTACGGCCTCCAGCATCCTGAACCGCACGCCGACCGGGGTGTCGGCGACGGTGAGCAGCGACTGATCGGCCAGCTGCTCCAGGAGAAGCAGCGCATCCTCGCCAAGGACCTGTTCCGCCGCCTCGCCGGAGAAGCCGCCGGGAAAGACGGACAGCGTACGCAGCGCCGCCCGGGCGTCATCCGCGAGCAGGTTCCAGCTCCACTCCACGACCGCGTGCAGCGTGCGGTGCCGCTCCGGTGCGTCCCGGGCCCCGCCGCGCAGCAGCGCGAACCGGTCGCCGAGGCGGCGGGCGATCTCCGGCACCGAAAGGACTCGCACCCGCGCCGCGGCCAACTCCATGGCGAGCGGCAGCCCGTCGAGGTGGCGGCACAGCCCGGCCACCGCGTCAGGCGGCAGCTCCACGCCGGGCCGGGCGGCCCGGGCCCGCTGCGTGAACAGCTCGACCGAGGTGTCGAGACCGAGCTCCGGCAGCGCGTACACCGCCTCCGATGTGAGGCCGAGGGGGGCCCGGCTGGTGGCGAGCACCCGCAGGTCCTTCGAGGACGAGACCAGGGCCCGTACGAGGTCGGCGGCGCCCCGGATGACCTGCTCGCAGTTGTCAAGCACCAGCAGCGCGGGCCCGGAGCCGAGCACGCCGAGGATGCTGGACACCCGGTCGGCCGAGGCGTGGCCGCTCACGGCGCCGTGCCGCCCCTCGCCCGCGCCGAGCGCGGAGGCCACCTCCGCGGCCACGTCCTCATCCGCGGTGACACCGGCGAGCGGCACGAAATGCACCACGCGCTGCTCGGCCCGGCGGCTGACGGCGTACGCGAGCCGGGTCTTGCCGAGGCCGCCGGGACCGATGACGGTGACAGCGCGGGAGGCGCGCAGCAGCCGCTGCACCGCCGCGATGTCCTCGTCGCGGCCGAGGAGCGGGTTCGGCTCGTGCGGCACGCCGTGCCTGACCACAGGCGCCTCGCCGCGCAGCAGTTCATGCTGTACGGCCTTGAGCCCGGCGCCCGGATCCGTGCCGAGCTCGTCGCGCAGCTCACGACGGTACGCCTCGTACCGCATCAGGGCGGCGGACGGGCCCGCCGTCGCCGCCTCGCCGCGCAGCAGCTCGGCGAGCACCTCCTCGTCGCGCGGATGCTCCGAGGCGGCCACGGCCAGCGGCCCGGCCGCCTCCGCGTGCCGTCCGAGGCGGGCGAGCGCGAGCGCCTGCGCGCGTACGAGCGCGTTGCGGACGGGGGCGCGCTCGGTGCGCAACGCGGCTACGGGGTCGTCGGTGTCGCCGGCCCCGTCAGGAGTGCCCTCCCACAGCGCGAGCCCGGCCTCGGCCGCGGCCAGCGATCCCGCGTGGTCCCCGGCCCTGGCCCGGTCCGCGCTCGCGGCGGCGTGCAGCAGCAGGGCGGAGCTGTCGACCTGGTCCGCGGCGAGGGTGAGCCGGTACCCGGTCGGCGTGCTGACGAGGACGTCGGCGCCCAGCTGCGCCCGCGCCCTGGACATGAGGACCTGCACCGCCTTCCCCGGCCGCTCCGGCAACTCGTCCGGCAGCCACAGCCCTGCCACCAGCCGCTCGGTGCTGCAGCCCGTGCGCAAGTCGCCCGCGAGCAGCGCGAGGAGGCCGCGGAGCCGGGGCGCGGTGACCTCCTGTCCGCGATAGGCGACACGCGGCAGCAGAGTCAGGTCGGTGGTCACCCGTGCAGATTAGCCAAGGCCCGGCCGCCGGAACCTCCGCCGCGGGCCGAACTCCCGCTGCGCGGGCGGCCGCCGCAGCCGCGCCGGCCGTTCCTGCACCTGCGCCGAAGCCTGGTGGTTTGCCGGACAGGCGGACGGCCCTTGCGTGATCATGTGCTGGTTGTACGCATCTCTGCCCCGCCGGGCCGATGCCCTGTTCGAGCTGTGCGACGCGCTGCTGGGTGTCCCTGGCGATCCCTCCTGCATGATCCAGAGCGGCCCGATCGGTGTTGCGGAGCAGCGCCTCGGGCTCGGGTCGGTCGGCCGCAGCCGAATCGCTCAGATGATTGTTTCCGGTTGCCACTGACGAAGGCCACGCCGTCCGCCGGGCGGACCAACTGCCGATCGAGGCTCTCTGCGGTCAGAGCGGATCACATGAGCCGGGACACGTCAGGTGTCCTGCAAGTACGACACGCATCGTGCTTGTCCGGTCTCAGATAAGTGCGGGCGAGGCGGGGCCGCTGGGCTCGGGGCAACGGCCTTCTTGGTCAGACGTGCAGTTCAGGCGGGAAGCCGGTCCAGCGCAGGTCTGCGGGCAGGTGCCGCATGTCGTTGTGGAACAGCACGGAGGACGGCCTGCCGGGTGCGTATCGGATGACCGTCAGAGCTGCGTTGCCGTGGTTGAGGCCCATCCAGCGCCACTCGGGCGCGTCGAGGGCAGCTCGGATCAGCCAGCCGATGAGGAAGTTGTGCGTGACAACCAGTTCATGGCGGGGGCGATCTCCGTCGACCGGACCTGTGAATTCTGCGAGTGCTTCCCGGGCCAGCGCTGGACCACGGTTGCGCTCCTCTTCCGGAACCTGAGAGAGGAAGCTGAGCATGGCGTCGGCCGAATCCGGCGGCAACTCCTCTCTCGTAGGCAGGTAGGGGACATAGTCGCCGGCCAGTTCCGACTGGCGCAGTGGGACGGCGTCAAGTTGTGCGCTGATCAGCTGGGCCGTCTGCTGCGCCCGAGGCAGCGGCCCGTGGTGTATCGCCGAAAGTGGGGTGCTCCGGAGCCGTTCACCGAGCAGAACGGCTTGGCGCCGGCCGCTTTCCGTCAGGGTCGTCTCATCTGCAGACGCTTCACCGTGCCGAGCGAGGTAGAGGTATCGAGTGGCTGCGTCTGTCATGTCCCGGGTCTCCGTCGTCGTCCGTGATCTTGTATGTCAGGGATGGACGTTGAGCTCGCTGTGCATAGTTCCGTCGCGGCTGTCCTGTCTTGGTTCTGCCTCGTCGGAGGCTGATGGGGGCAGGAGTGTCTCGTCTCACTGAAGGTGAGGCAGGGTGATGCTCTGACGTGCGGTGCCTCAGATTGAGCGAGACGGGTATGCCTCGTAGGTCTCGGTTGAGGTGAGGTATTTCGCGACGTCTTCCACCAGGGTGGCGAGACCTTCGCGTAGCCAGGGAAGCGTGATGCCGCGGGGGCGGTGGTCCAGGGGGAAGACTTGCTCGAACTCGAACTGAGTGGTGCCGGTGATGTGTGCGACTCTGCGCTCGGCCTCCGGCCGCTGCGCCAGTGAAATGACCAACTTGGTGAACCTGGCGAGCTGGGGGTAACTCCAGGGCCCCGGCGTTCTCCCCTGGCTGTCCGGTTCGCGGTGATCTTGTGCCGAGGGGGCCCTGAACTGGCGGACGGCCACCCGCCGACTGGAGCGGGGCCGGGGTTCAGGGCGAAGTCCCGGCCTGGGCTTTGTCGTGTCACAGTCGTGTGACCACTCTGGCCCCCAGCACCTCGCCTGCGCATGATGTCCCCCGGACGTACAACATCCAAGGGGGAATCATGCGTATCCGTACCACCACCGCAGCCGTCACCGCCGTACTCGCCGTCAGCCTTGTCGGCTGCAGCAGCGACAACGGCACCGACAGCAAGGCCGACACCGCCCTGAGCAGCGCACCTACGGCCCCGAGCAGCGCACCTGCGGCTCCAGACACCGCGGACAGCAGTGACACCTCCGAGGCCGACGAGGTCGTCCTGCCCGAGCCCACCGGCGACAAGCGAACCGCCGTCATCGCAGCCATCAAGGACGTCGACCCCAGGCTCGTCCAAGACGAGGACAAGGCCATCGAAAAGGCGCGCTACCAGTGTGTGAACCTCGATGGCGGCGTCTCGGACACGGTCGATAGTGCAATGGAGCTGTTCTCCTACGACGGCGTCGTGCTGACCGATGACGACGCACGTCACCTCAACATCGGGCTGCGCAACACACTCTGTTCCGAAGCCTGATCAGCCACCGCCTCCGGCCCGGCCGCAATCCGTATGCGGCAGGGCCTCGCCGTATCCGACGTGTGCATCGTCTGCGGCCCCGGCACGCACCCAGGACCCCGGGGTTCTTCCCTGGATGTCCGGTTCGCGGTGATCTTGTGTCGAGGGGGCCCTGAACGCAGACGAACACGGCTCTTGTGGATCATGAAGGTATCTACGCCTCAGGATCTGCAAGGGTGCCGTGTTCGTTCCCTCATCATCCCCCATCGCCGCTCCCGTCCGTCCACCGGTCTCGGTTCCGGACCTTTCCGACGCCGTCGCCGACGGCGAAGCGTGCCGGCTGATAGACGAGTTGGGCGGGGTGCCCGATCCCCGCTCGCCGCTGGGGTTGCGCTACGCGTTGCCCTCGCTGCCGGCCCTGGCCGTATGCGTGATGACGCCGGCCGGGAACGACTCGCTGACCGCGGCGGCGGAGTGGTGTCAGCGAGCCGCACCCGAGGAGCTTGCCGCGTTCGGCCTGCCCTATGACGTGTTGCGCGGCCGCTTCCGCATCCCCAGCGAGAAGACCATCCGCCGCGTGCTGGGCCTGCTGGACCCGGCCAAGGTCGCGGCGGCGGGCTTCGCCTACCTCAAGCCGATCTTGACTCAGGCCGTCTCCCCGCCCACGGCACTCACCCCCGACGGCTTCGTCGAACGCGAACAGCGCCGCGCCCACCACCACGCCGTCAGGCGCGACCGGCCGGCACCGAAGCGGCGCGCGTACGCGGTGGACGGCAAATGCCTGCGTGGTGCTCGCCGCCCCGACGGCAGCCGCGTCTTCGTGCTGTCCGCCGTCCGCCACAGTGACGGCATCACCCTGGCCAGCCGCGAGATCGGCGCGAAAACCAACGAGATCCCCGAGTTCGAGCCCTTGCTGGAACACATCGACGACACCGACCTGACCGGAGCCGTGATCACCGTGGACGCCCTGCACGCACAGCGCGCCCACGCCCACTACCTCGTCGAACAACGCGGCGCCCACTACCTGTTCACCATCAAGGCCAACCAGCGGAAGCTCGCCGCGCAGCTGGCCGGCCTGCCCTGGAAGGACATCCCGGTCATCCACCACGACGACCACGACCCGCATGACGCACACGGCCGTCACGAACGACGTCAGGTCCAGATCGTCACCGTCGACGGCCTGCTCTTCCCCCACGCCCGCCAGGTCCTGCGGATCACGCGCAAGCGCCGCAAGGCCGGGATGAAGCGGTGGTCCACCGAGACCGTCTACGCGATCACAGACCTGCCCGCGAACAGGCCACCGCCGCAGAGATCACCGCTTGGGCTCGTGGCCACTGGACCGTGGAAAACACCGTCCACTGGTGCCGAGACGTCACCTTCAACGAGGACAAGTCCCAGGTCAGGGCCCACAACACCCTCGCCGTCCTGGCTGCCATCCGCGACCTGGTCCGTGGCTCCCTCTAGCTGACCGGACACATCAACATCGCCGCCGCACGACGCACCCACACCGACCGGCAACGAGTCCTCACCCTCTACGGCATCACAAGATCACCATGAACCGGACATTCAGGGGAGAACGCCGGGGCCCTGGGGGTAACTCGCGGCGCGCTTGACCGCGGGGACCGGTAGACGTCGAAGCGGTCCGGGAGTGTTTTGGAGTCCGGCCGGTAGATGCGCTGGAGGAGGGAGTCTGTGTCGCTGCGGACCAGGGCCCGTCGGTCGAACTGTCTCCAGAAGCGATCGCATCGCTGGTAGCACGGAGCGAGGACGGGCGAGCCGTGCCGGCGTTCCAGTCGGTCGAGGAGGGCCTGGGCCCGGATGAACCTTCCCCTTGATCGTGGACACCTGGAGACTGGGACCTGAGTTCCAGAGGAAGTAGCACCAGGTGGGAAGCAAGTACACGAAGCGGTACAC
>NZ_JBSFUU010000163.1:0-8095 GCF_053591955.1 Streptomyces sp. NPDC002845
TGCGAAGAGGACACCTCTTCGCACCAGCGCGCCGCCGTACGCCGTGCCGAACGGGTCCCCGGGGCCGCTCAGCCACGGCCCGGCGGGCTCCCGGGCACGACAAGCGGGGCGCAACCGGTGCGCCAGCAGGGCTTAAGGGACGGCAG
Organism: Streptomyces sp. NPDC002845; assembly: GCF_053591955.1. Lineage (NCBI taxonomy): Bacteria > Bacillati > Actinomycetota > Actinomycetes > Kitasatosporales > Streptomycetaceae > Streptomyces > Streptomyces sp. NPDC002845. Next base: position 147 of record NZ_JBSFUU010000163.1, read on the forward strand.
CCAGCATCTTCTCCGGGCGGGCCGTCCGGGGACATCCCCCATTCCCGGCCCGGGCGCCCGCCCGCCACCTCGTACGACCGGACAGCCCCGCCCGCAGCCGGTACGACCAGGAAGGCCTTTGAGCCCTCCGGCCGCATCCCCTGGGCATCGGCCCCGTATCCCGGAGGAGACGGAGAACAGCGATGGACCACCTCGGAGAGCTCAAGGAATTCGCGCGGCTGCACGCCCGCGGCCAGGGCATCAGCGAACGCCAGGTCACGGCCGTACTGCCGAGGATCACCAACGACGAGCCCGGACACCCCGCGTCCTGGGCCCGAGTGTGGACCGCCGAGGCCGACCGGCTGGCCTTCGCCGGCCGCCCGCTCGACGCCTGCCGACGCTACGCGCTCGCCCGCTTCCCGTACCACGGCGACGACGTCCGGCGCAGGGCCCAGGACAACTGCGTACGGACCTTCGACGACTGGCGTTGCCGACGGGGCGTCGAACGCGTGGTCCTCGACCACCCGGACGGTACGGTCGCCTGCTGGGCGAGCGGACTCGACGCCCGCCGTCAACGGCCGCTGCTCCTGGTCATGGGCGGCATCGTCAGCCTCAAGGAGCAATGGGCGTCTCTGCTGCCCCGGCTCGCCCGCCTCGGCTACGCGGCGGTGGCCACCGAAATGCCCGGCGTCGGCGAGAACACCCTGCGCTACCACGTGGACTCCTGGCGGTTGCTGCCGTTCCTGATGGACCGGCTGGCCGACCGCGCCAGGGTGACCGACACCTCGGTCCTCGGCCTCAGCTTCAGCGGCCACCTCGCGCTGCGTGCGGCGGCCACGGACCCCCGCATTCGCTCGGTCCACACCGTCGGTGCCCCCGTGGCCGGGTTCTTCAACGATCCCGTCTGGTGGCCCCGGGTGCCGGGGATCACCGTCGAAACGCTGTGCCGGCTCACCGGCGCCGCCGACGAGGACGGACTGCGGGCGCTGCTCGCGGACTTCCCGCTCGGCTCGGACGTGCTGGGCGCGGTCGACGTCCCGGTCGGGTACGTGGTCAGCTCCCGGGACGAGATCATCCCTCCCACGGAGCGGCAGCTGCTCGGTTGCGCGCTGCCCCGCGTGCGCTTCAAGGAGTTCGACGACGTCCACGGCTCCCCGGCGCACCTGGGCGCCATGCGGAAGTGGCTGATCGGGTCACTGCTGCGGGCCCGCGTCACGAACCGGGTCGGCGGACGCCGCCCCCGGCCCACCGCCGGTGCACAACGGTCGGCCGTCGCCCCGGCGGAAGGGGTCGTGCCGAGTGCGTCCGGTGCGACCGGCCCGTCCGGCCCGTCCGGCCCGTCCGGCGTGATCGGCCCGAGCGCGACGAGCCCGTCCGGCCCTGTGGCCGCCGGCTTCGCCGACCCCGTGCCCCGCCGGCCGCACCCGGCTCCCGCCGAGTGAGCGTCCCGGCTGTCCGCCGGGTCCCTGGTCCAGACGCCGCTCATGCCGAGCGGCAGCGGCACCGCGCCCGCTTTCGGGGCGCTTCCTCGCACACCTACTCAGAGGTGGCTGTCATGCCCTCCGTGCACACCCTTCCCCCTCCTTCCTCGCCGGCCCAGGTGTTCGTTCCCTGGCGGACCGTGACACCCGGCCAGGCGTTGCCGTGGCGTTCCCTGGCGTCGCTGGGTCTCGATCCCGATCCCGGTGCCGAGAGCGTCCCCGGTGGCCAGCCTGTCTGCCGTGCCCAGCGTGTCCCTGGCGCCGCCGACGGTGAGTCTCCGGGTACGCCGGACGTCGTCGAGTCCGCCCCGGTCCCGCGCCGCCCCGTCCGTGACCACCACCCGATACCGCAGGAGTCCTGACCCGTGGCCGACGCCCCCTTCACCGCCCGCTCGCCCTTCAGGCCCAGCCAGCAGCCCGGGCGGCCCAGACCGCGCGCGGTGGGCCGCAACGAGATCCGCGTCCGCACCCGTGACCTGCACGGCTATCGCTTCGCCTACCGGATGGCGGGCAAGGGCGAAGCCGCCGTGGTGCTGATCCACGGCATCGGCGACTCCTCCGCGACCTGGGCCGACATCATCCCGGGCCTGGCTGCCCGGTACCGGGTCATCGCCCCCGACCTGCTCGGCCACGGGGCGTCGGACAAACCCCGTGGCGACTACTCGCCCGGGGCGTACGCCAACGGGCTGCGGGATCTGCTCAGCGCCCTCGGCATCGAGCAGGCCACCCTCGTCGGCCACTCGCTCGGCGGCGCGGTGGCCGCCCAGTTCGCCTACCAGTTCCCGGAGCGCAGCGAGCGTCTGGTCCTGATCGGCAGCGGAGGCATCGGCCGCCAGGTCTCCCCGCTGCTGCGGGCCGCCACGCTGCCCGGTGCCGGACTGCTGCTCTCGGCATTCCAACTGCCGACTGTGCGCTGGCAGTTGGAAATGTTCGTCCGGGTCATGAAGACGCTGAACAGCGGCCTGGGAGTCGACGCGCCGGATCTGCTGCGGGTGGTCGACGCCCTGCCCGACGCGAGTTCCCGCAGCGCCTTCGTACGGACCCTGCGGGCCGTCGTCGACTGGCGCGGGCAGGTCGGCACCTTGCTCGACCGCTGTTACCTGACCCAGGGCATGCCGACCATGCTGGTGTGGGGCGGACGGGACATGGTCGTCCCGGCCATCCACGCCGGCCTCGGCCATGTCTCCATGCCGGGCAGCCGGCTGGAGATATTCGAGGAGGCGGGACACTTCCCGTTCCACACGGACCCGGAACGCTTCCTCGGCGTGCTCCACGACTTCATCGACCGCACCGAGCCCGCCCGGTTCAGCTCCGAGGAGTGGCGGCAACTGCTGCGCACCCGCCGCGCCGGTGCCCGCGGTGCCCGCCCCTTCCGGGGGCGAGCCACCGGTTGACGGCCCGCCGGCGCGGTGACCCGGAGATGTTCACCGGGTTCCCACCCCACCCCGGCCCCGCCGCCGAGCGGCAGAGGCACTGGTTCGGCGCAGCCCGGCACGGCGTACTCCGTACCCGGCTACGACCAGGTCCTGCCCCAGGACCGGCCCTCGCCCGGGAGGGCTCGCGTCCCGCGATGTGGTGCGGCGCCGCCCAGTCCATGACTCCGCGGGCCGGAGGGGCGGCGCGGCGGCCTCCGCGCCGGGCTCGGTGCCGACGTCCGCGGGCGGGGCGCCGAGCCGACCGGTTCCCGTGCCACGGTGCTGAGCGGGGCCGCGCGCCGCATGGCCGCACAGACCGCTGGGCGATACGCCGTCAGGGGCCCCGTACCGCTCGCGGACAGGAGGAGGGCCTCGGCTCGCCCTCCTGGTCACGGGAACCCGATGTGGCCTCGTACGCGGGGTCAGACCCGCTCCCTGGCCTCAGTGCGGAGCCGATCCCCTGCCGGCCGCTCGGGAGTGCGTGCGCGGGACGTCACGCGGCTTTCGCCGGGGGGAGGGTGGAGGCGGCCGTTCCGATGAGCCACATCCCCGGCCGGACCTCGACCGCGTGCGCGACGGGGGAGGACCGGCGGGGGGAATCCGCCGCCAGGCGGGCCGCGGTGCGGCGGACGTACTCCGTCCAGCGGCGGTCACCCAGCCGTTCCGCGGCGCGTCGGCACTGCGCCAGCTGACGTACAGCCGCCTCCTCGCGGCCGCGCCGCAGGTTGACCAGGGCCAGCCCGTTCAGCGCCGCCACCTCGCCCCGCAGGTCCCCTTCCGCCGAGTACAGCGCCAACGCCCGCCCGTAACGCCGCGCGGCGGGTTCCAGCAGGCCTTGGCCGAGCAGGACGTCGGCCACACCACTCCGGCAGCGTGCCACCCCGGTCCGGTCGCGGACCAGCTCGAACGCGTGCTGGGCAGCGGTGTGGTAACGCAGAGCCCGGTCGGACTCGCGGCGCTGCCAGGCGAGGTCACCCAACGAGTGCTGGATCGCCGCCTCCGCCTCGATGCTCCCGGCCCGCCGGGCGGCGTCCAGGGCGAGCCCGTGGGTCTCCTCCCACTCCGCCCACGCGGCGCGGGCGTGGAAGTACCCGGCGGCGCTCCCGGCGAGCTGCCACACCAGAGGCCACAGCCCTGCCGCGTGCGTCTGCCGTACCGTCTCCACCAGGCCCGTGGCCTCCTCGCGGAACCACCCCAGCGGGCTCGCGCCGACGATCGCGGGGGCGTCGAGCCAGGGGTCCGTGGCGGCGGGGCGCGCCTTCCAGTCCCTTCCGGGGGCGAGCTGCCGGTCCGCGTACCGGGCCAGTGTCCCGTAGGCCCGGCCCAGCCGCTCGACGGCGTCCCGCCGTGTCCGGGCGCTGTCCGCCTCCGCCTCCCGCAGCTCGGTGGCCAACACCCGCAGCAGCGAGTGGTAGCCGTAGCGGACCACCTGGCCGTCGGTCCGGGCCTTCAGCAGCTGGGCCCGTACGAGTTCCTCGGCTGTTTCCTCCGCTTCCGCCGGCCCGGTGCCGAGCAGGGCCGCGGCGGTCCACGCCGTGAAGTCGGGGGCCGGGGCCAGGGACAGCAGGCGGAACGCCCGCCGCAGCGCGGGCCTGGCTTCCTGATACCCCGTCAGCAGTGTTGAGCGCAGATCGAGGTCGCCCTCGCGCAGCACGCCGAGCCGGGTCCGTTCGTCGCGCAGACGGCCTGTCAGCGCGGCGGGCGTGGTGTGCGGCCGCGCCGTCAGGGCCGCCGCGGCCACGCGCAGCGCCAAGGGGAAACAACCGCACAGCCGGGCGATCTCGGCGGCCGCCACCGGGTCCTGTGCCATCCGCTCGCCCCCCGCGGCGAGCAGGAGTTCCACCGCCTCCTGAGGTCTCACCGGGTCCAGCCTCATGTGCTCCGCGCCGTCGAGGGCGGCGGCCCGGCGGCGACCGGTGAGGATCACCGCGCCTTCCGCGAAGGACTGGAGCAGCGGTCGTATCTGCTGCTCCGACGCGGCGTCGTCCAGGACGAGCAGCATCCGGCGCCCTTGCAGGGCCCGTCGTAGCCGGTCCGTCAGTTCCTCGGGATCGGTGAGCGGGGAGCCGGACACGTCATCGGTGAGACGGCGCATCACTGCCGCCCCCGCCTGCGCAGCACTCAGCGGACGCCCGTGCGGCCCGCGCAGGGCGATCAGCAGCCGGCCGTCCGGGAACAGATCGGCTGTCCGGTGGGCGAGCTGCAGGGCCAGCGCGGTCTTGCCGACGCCGGCCGGCCCGGAGATGGCCAGCACCCGCACGGGCTGCCGACCTGCGCCTCCGCGCAACGCCCGTTCCCCGTACGCCAGTTCCTCATGCCGGCCGACGAACCCGGGTGGTGCGGAGGGCAGCACCGGAGGCGGACCGGGGACGGGCCGCGGTCCGCCGGCCGTCCCCGCCGCACGCCGGGGATTCCCTGGCCCACCGGCGTCGCGGCCGGTGGCGTCGGGGTTCGTGCCATGCGCGTTCCGGGGCGGTTGCCAGTCCAGGGACGGATCCCGGCGCAGGACGCGTTCGTGCAGCCGGGACAGGCCCGGACCCGGTTCGACGCCGAGTTCCTCCACGAGGGAGTGGCGCAGCCGCCCGTACACCCTCAGCGCGTCGGATCCGCGGCCTGTCCGGTACAGCGCCACCATGAGGTGTCCGTGCAGGGGCTCCCGCAGCGGATGCTCGTTGGCCAGGGCCAGCAGTTCCCCGGCGAGCTCCTGGTGACGGCCCAGCCGCAGGTCGGCGACGATCCGATGTTCGAGGACCTCCATCCGCAGCTCGTCCAGGCGGATGGCGGCGGACTCCAGCCGCACGCCGTGCGGGATCCCCGACAGGGCCGGCCCCGTCCACAGGGCGAGCGCCTCGTGCAGTAGCCGGGAGGCGCGGCCGGAGTTCCCCTCCTGGTACGCGGTGCGGCCCTCGGTCCGCAGCCGTTCGAAGCAGGGCAGGTCGAACTCCTGCTCAGGAACCGCCAAGAGGTATCCGGGAGCCCTGGTCAGCAGCTCTCCGGCGTGTCCTGAGCTCCCGCCGTGGGCGAGCACCTTGCGCAGCTGGGACACGTACACCTGGAGAGTGGTGGTCGCGGTGCGCGGTGGTTCCGTCCCCCACAGCTCGTCGATCAGGCTGTGCACCGGGACCACTTCGCCGGTCTGCACGAGCAGGGTGGCCAGCAGGGCGCGCGGTTTCGCCGCGGAGGGAGTGCGGGGCGACAGGCTCACCGGCCCCAGTACGCGGAAACGCAACGGAGAGCTCCTTGATCATGACAGTGAAGTGGGGAGAGAGGGGAACGCCGGTCGGCGGTCAGGGCAGCCGCAGGCGGTCAGCAGTCCTGGAGCAGGTCGGCCGAGGAGGTGCACAGGACCCGGCTGCCCTGGCTGAAGGCGAGCCGGGTGCGGACGGTGGGACGGCCCGCCTCGTCGCGGACCGGGTCCTCAGAGAGGACCGTGCAGGTCAGCGGAAGGTCGGCGTCCCCGAAGCCACGGAAGGACGCCCGCCACCGGGTCAGCATGGTGTGGGCGGGCCGCAGACCGTGCAGCTCCGCGGCGACGAGCAGCGAGGCCTGCCGGGACGCCTCCAGGAACACCGGGCCGGGGACATGGCCTCCGGCCTCGGCCTCGAAGACCTCGTGGCCGGGCGCGCAGGCCACAGGCAGTACGAACTCCCCGTGGGGTGTCCGCAGCGGCGGTCCCACGATGACATTGCGCGGGTCGTCGCGACCGACCGAATCGGGCCGCACGGCGGGCGGCTCCTCCGGGACGGCGGCAGTCGTGGAGGCCAGCGGGCGTATCACCGGTGCGGTGCTCCGCAGACTCTCCTGGCGTCCTGCTTCGCGGTGCGACCGGTACACCTGGGGCATCAGGAACTGGAGCCGTGCGGAAGCGCTCCCACAGCTGACACCGTCGATCGCCACGTCGCCCCGGCAGTCGAGGCCACGCGGGACGCCGTTGACCACGTCCACGGGGGCCAGGGTGATGTCCAGCGTGATGTTGGCCGGCCGGCCGGTGCGGCGCCACGAGGCGAGGTCGAGAACGTCGAGCCCGCTGGTGACGAAGACCGCGGGGCGTTCGGTGGCAACCCGGAAGTACTGGTGTGCGACGAAGTGCGTCGCCTGGCGCAGGGTCTCGGCGACGAAGAGCAGATCGTGGAAGGTGCCCGGTCCGTCGTTGAACGTCTCGTGCTCGCAGGGCAGTTCGGCGGAGAGCGCGAAGTGCTGCTCCACCGGAGAGGCGGCGTCCAGCAGGAACCCCTCCGGTGTGACGGGTCTGTGCAGCAGGTGGAGCGGTGCGGTGAATTGTTTGGAGTCCGGTGCGGATGCGGCGGGCTGAGGTGTGAAGGTGATGTCCATTCCAACTCCTTCTGGGAATGCCCGGGGTGCGCGGCGGACGCGGTCGGTGCGTACAACGCCACAGGGCGGTGGCGACAACGCCACAGGGCGGTGGCGAAAGGATTCCGCCACCGCCTCCACGGTGTCCTGGATCACTGGTATCGGCCTGTACCTGGCCTGGAACGGGACTGGATCAACGCAGGATTCGGCCTTCCGGCGGCCGGACACCGGGCGGTGCGACGTACTACGCGGCCCGTGCGGCTCGCGCGGAGACCAGCGGATGGTCGGCGGCGAGCGGCCCCGCCGCGCTCGCTCCGCCGGGCGATCCGAGGCAGGCGAAGACCTCGGCGTCCGCCGTCCGGTAGTCACTCCACTCGGCGGGGACGTCGTCCTCGAAGAAGATCGCCTCCACCGGGCAGACGGGTTCACAGGCACCGCAGTCGACGCATTCGTCGGGCTGGATGTAGAGCTTCCTCGGGCCCTCGTAGATGCAGTCGACCGGGCATTCGTCGATGCATGCCCGGTCCTTGACGTCGACACAGGGCTGAGCGATCACATACGTCATGCTGTCCCTCCCCGGGATACGGCGGTCAGGCGGTTGCGGTGGATCAGGCGTGCCGGGCGGAACGTCCGACCGTCCAGGTGTCGTTGCCGGCGAGGAGGGTGGTCAGGTCGCCCTTGCCGTTCTGCTCGATGGCCGTGTCGAGCTGCTCGGTCATCTGGGTGTCGTACACCGGACGCTCGGCGGAGCGGAACACGCCGA
>NZ_JBSFUU010000164.1:0-7465 GCF_053591955.1 Streptomyces sp. NPDC002845
CCAGACTCGACCGGCACACCACCGATCACCCAGAAGAATCCTCCGCCGCCCCAGCCGCATGATCAACCCCCGAAGGACTTATGACGCAGACCACTAAGCATCCATGGTGAAGTCCGGTGCCGTACCGCGCCCCGTAAGGGGCGCGAGGCTGTGTACATATGCGGCTCCGCCGCGGGGCGCGACCAGCCACGACGAACCCGCAGCGAGGGTCCGGGGCCGCCCCCGAAACGGGGTCGAAGGGCGGAGCCCCTGGAGGATGGGACGGGTAGGGGCGGCGGGGGCGAAAACACCCCTCCTCACCCCCTGGGCTCCCACCCCACCGGCCGCAAGATCCCCAGAAGCATCCGCACCAGCTCGTCCACGACCTCGTCGAGGCTCGCGTCGACCCAGCCGGCCTGCCAGTCGTGGAGGAGACCGTTGACGCTGCCGATGAAGGCCGCGGCGGCGACGCGGTAGTCGCGGGGCACCGCCTCGCCCCGTGCAGCGGCCGCCGCGGCCTCCGAGCAGATGAAGTCGATCCAGCGAGAACGGCGTTCCAGCCGCTGCCGCTCCAGCCGCGGGCTGACCCCGATGATCTCGATGAACGTGATGCGCAGCCGGCGCGGATCACCGGTGACGTTCGCCCCGTACGCGCGGAAGGCCGCTGTGGCCCGCTCCATGATCGACTGCCCGTCCGCGGCGGCGAGGCCGGTCAGCGCGGCCTGCTCGGCCCAGTCGTTGACCTGGAGATGCAGGGCGGCCAGGACATCCTCAAGGGTGCGGAACTCCTCGTAGAACTGGCGGGTCGACAGTCCCGCGGCCTCGCTCAGCCCCGAGACCGTCGTGGCCCGGAAGCCCGGGCTGTCGCCGAAGAGCTGGAGCGCGGCGTCGAGGAACCGTCTACGGCGCTCGGCCTGACGCTCCGCGGCGGACTTGCCCCCGTAACGGCCGGTCGGCTGTTTGAGCCTGCCCGCCACGCGCATCCTCCCTCTGCAGTTCGACGACCAGTTGTTCGGCCATCCGTCAATTTTGTCGTGTCCGCGGTCTTGTGGAGAGCCGCACCTCTTCCTTACTTTCCAGTAAGTCCACTCTGAATCCAGCTGTTTTCAGAATGTCCCCGTTTCCTCAGAGCCGCCGCACACGACCTCGCATGCCTTGTCATGCGCCCACCATGCAGGAGGAGCGACCATGTCCTCGCCCGAAGCCCGCGCCCCGCTCGCCTCCCACGCACCCCGTGCCCCCCGCTCCCGACGGGCCGGAATCCGCCACCTCTCCGCCGTGGCCGCCGCCCTCGCCCTCACCGCCGGCGGTACCGCCTCCGTGGCCACCGCACAGCCGTCCGCCGCCACCCAGCCCTCCGCCGCCGAGCTGCGGGAGGTGATGTTCGTGGGCAACAACTGGGAGGGCACCGCCGACGTCATCAAGTCCAGCGGCGACTTCGCGAAGATCGGCCGGGTCAATGTCATCCCGGACAAGAACGAGCGGATGGCGGAGATCAACGCCGATCCGATCAGGTGGATCGCCTTCATGACCATCCGCAACAGCGTCGGCGAGGGCCACGACCAGTTCGTGGACGACATGTACTCCACCCCGGACGGCACGTCGATGGTCGTCTCCCGGCCGAGCTTCGCCGATGTCGTCTCGATCGACCTGACCACCGGGGACATCAACTGGCGCTTCCCGGTGTCGGGTTTCCGCGCCGACCACATGGCCCTCTCCCCCGACGGCACCCGGGTCGCCGTCTCGGCCTCGACCTCGAACACCGTGCACGTGCTGGACATCGACACCGGCGAGCAGGTCGGCTCGTTCGCCACCGGAGACAAACCGCACGAGAACGTCTTCACCAGTGACGGCAAGTACATCTGGAACATGGCCATCGGCGACGTCAACACCGCGCTCGACGCGACCTGGCTGGACTGGACGAAGGGCGACCGCAAGATCACGGTGGTCGACGCGCAGACCTTCGAGCAGGTCAAGGTGATCGACATGCGGGACCGGCTCAACGCGATCGGCCTCAACGACTACTCCGACGCGGTCCGTCCGGCGGTGTTCAGCCCCGACGAGTCGAAGCTGTACTTCCAGGTGTCGTTCTTCAACGGCTTCCTGGAGTACGACGTCGCGACCGACAAGATCACCCGCGTGAAGACCCTCCCCGCGAACCCGGCGACGAGCACGGACCGCACCACCTGGGTCAACGACTCACGCCACCACGGCATTTCAATGAAGCCCGACGGCAGCAAGCTGTGCGTCGCGGGCACCATGGACGACTACACGACCGTCGTCGACCGCACGACCCTCCAGGAGGGCCCGCTCGTCACCACCTCCAAGCCCTACTGGGCGACCGTCAGCGGTGACGGCAAGTCCTGTGTGGTCTCCGAGAGCGGTGCCGACCAGGTGACGGCGATCGACTTCGCCACCGGCCGCAAGACGGTGTCGGTCGCGGTCGGCGACCACCCGCAGCGCGTACGCCTGGCGCGGGTGCCCGCCGACTGGACCGGCCCGTCCGCTAACTGAACCTGGCCGACATCCACGACGACAGCTCCGTCCGCGCCGCGTTCAGCAGCGACGCCGACGGGGCTGTCGCGCCGTTGGTGACCAGGGCGTAGTGCAGGGTGCCCGAGTCGGCGTCGGTGAGCAGGAGGCGGCGGCTGCCGGTGCCGCCCGGTTCACTCGCGGCGGCGATGGGTGTGGTCCTCGTGTACGCGGGCGGGGCCGCGGTGACGCCGAGGTCGGAGACCACGGTCGTCGACGAGGTCGGGAAGGACGCCGGCAGATGCAGTTCCGTGGGTTCGGCGCTGCCGTCCGAGCGCCAGACCAGCAGGGAGTACTGGCCCGAGCCCACGAGTTGCCGGACATTCGGCAGGGAAGTCGGCACCGGGTTCCACGTCAGCGTCGTCGACCCGTCCCGCGAGCGGTCCTCGTACGTGAACGCGACCGTGCTGCCCGCGGTGGCGCTCGGGTAGACCCGGTCGAGGAGCCGGGCGTCCTGGCGCAGCACGGGCGTGCCCGAGTCGTCGAGGCGTATGGCGGACAGGTCCTCGTCGTTCCAGGCGTCGCCCTCGGTCTGCACCTCGTCGGGGTTGTCGTTCCTCAGCTCGTGGTGCCGTCCGTTGTAGATGTCCCACTGCCACTGCTGGCCGGAGAGGACCGGACCGGAGCCCGCCGGGTTCGACCACCAGTTGGCCCCGCGCACCCGGGAGTCCATGGCCTGGTACATCGCCTTGAGGACCGTGGGTGCCTTGTCGGAGACCCCGCCGGACAGCGGGTGGCCGAACTCGCTGATGACCGCCGTCGTGCCGGTGGCGGCGGCCCGGTCGCGGACCGTGCCGAAGTCGGTGACGTACTGGCCGTCCGCCGCCTTGCCCCACATGAAGATCCCCGAGATCGCCTTCTGGTCGTAGAAGTGCGTGTTGAAGACGTACCGCGGACCGAGTGTGCCCGCGTCGAGGAATCCGCCCTCCTCCTTCTGGAAGTCGATGTTGGCGTTCCAGAAGATGGTCGGTTCGACGAAGGCCGCCTTGGCCTGCCAGCCCGCCGCGTCCATGCGGGCGCGGAACTTCTCGTAGAACGGCCACAGGACGTCCTTCTCCCAGGCGCGGCTGGTCTGGCCCGAGTCGTAGACGCCGGCGTGCGGTTCGTTCCAGGGGTCGAAGCCGACGACGCCCGCGAACTGGGCGGCGGTGAGGTGTTCCCGTACGTACGTCATGGTCTTCTGGGCGGTGGTGAGGAAGGCGTCCTGGAGGCCGTACCTGTTGTGCCAGAAGTCGTACGTGGCCCGCTTCACGGCCTCGTTCTGGGTGATGTTCTGGCCCCAGAAGAGGCAGATCCCGCAGAACTCGTCCGGGTAGTCGCCCAGGTCCACCGCCCACTTGGGGGCGCCGTCGCCGGTGTACCAGCTGTCGGGGTCGAACAGCCAGCGGGAGTAGAGGTCCTGGTGGAAGTCGGGGTAGACGCGGATTCCGGCGTCGAGGAAGGCGCCCATCTGCGCGGTCGCGGCGGCCAGGTAGGCGGTGTCCACCTGGCCGCGGGCCGGCTCGGCGTACGCCCAGGAGAGCAGGAAGCGGACCGAGTTGCCGCCGCCGAGCGCCCGTAGCGCCTGCGCGGACTTCCGGGCGTCGGCGACGGAGGCGAAGGGCAGGCCGTTGTTCTCCTTCAGTTTGGTCTCGCCGGAGACGTTGTAGCCGCGCAGGACGACCTCGCGGCCGAGGCCGTCCTTGAAGCGGCCGTCCTCGACGGTGAGGGTGGCCGCGGCCGGTGAGTCGAACCAGAGTTCGTCGGGGAGAGCCTCGGCGGGCTGGGTGCCCGCCGTGCTCAGGTAGCCGGTGAGGAGTACGAGGACACCGAGCAGACTCATGCGCAATCTTGACATGTCCGCCACATTCGACATGTCCCCTACCGTCCCAACGAGCAGGCCGGTCGTCAATAGCATCTGACTCACGAGTAAGTACCCGTTTTCGCAAAGGAATTACCCTCCCCCACCGACCCGCCGGGTCACACTCAGCAGATACTCCTTCCGGTCCAGGGGGTTGTGGTCCGTCCGCGGCCGGTGCGGGACCTCGCCACGGGCGACCGGCGCGTAGTGGTCGAAGGCCGACTCCAGCTCGCCCTCGCCACGGGTCAGCCCCGGCAGCCGCTGCTCCAGTTCGTGCACCTGGGCGGCCGGGATCCGCCCCTCCAGCACGGACAGCGCACCACGCGTCTCGGTGGTCTGCGGTACGGCTCCCAGCCCCGCCAGCACGGGGAGGACCGCGCCGAGCGTGTCCGCCGGGGCGTCGAGGCGGAAGCGGTGCATCGGCTCGTGCACCCGGGTACCCGCCCGCCCCAGCGCCTCCATCAGCACCAGCGGGGTCAGCCCGCGGAAGTCCGCGCCCGTGCTCGACATGCTCTTGTCGAACCTCTGGTGGGCGTGGCTCTGCCGCGGCGAGTAGCCGGAGTGGGTCATGGTCACCGTGCAGTCGGTGACCTGCCAGCCGTGCAGCCCCTGCCCGAGCGTCTCCCGCACGGTGTCCTCGACCGCCTTGAAGAAGGCGTACGGCATCGATCCGAGCTCGACCTCCAGCCGGAACTCCACCCCGCAGCCCACCGGCGCCGGGTCCACCCGCAGTCCGACGGTCGCGAGGAACGGATTGGCGTCCTTCTTGTTGAACTCGACCGCCGCACCGCTGCCGGCCGGACGCTCGACGCACAGGGTCGTCGTCTCGCGGAAAGCGACGTCGATGCCGAACTCGTCGGCGAGGGTGGCCTGGATGACCTCCTTCTGCACCTCTCCGTACAGCGACACCGAGATCTCCTGGCGGGTGTCGTCGTGGCGGAGGTTGATCAGCGGGTCCTGCTCGGCGAGTTGGGTGAGCGCGAGATGGAGGGCGCCCTTGTCCCGCGTCCGCACGGGGGCGACGACCGTTTCGAGGGTCGGCGGGGAGAAGTGGTGCTCGTCCGTTCCCTTGCGCGGTACGCCGATGGTGTCGCCGATGCGGATGTCGGCGAGCCCCCACAGCTTCGCGATCCGCCCCGCCGCGACGGCCGTCTCCCGTACGTCCGAGCCGCACCCGAAGACACTGATCCCGGTGACCTTGCCCTCCGCCGCGGCGTCGCGGAAGGTGACCCGGTCTCGGGCGCGCAGGGTGCCCGCGAACATCCGTACGTACGCGATCTTCTCCCCCGCCGGACCGCGCTCGATCTTGAACACGGTGCCGGAGACCGGCCCGTCGGCGTCCCCCTCGGCCGCCGGCAGCAACGTCCGGATGCCCGTGACGAGTTCGCCGACTCCCGCGCCCGTGACGGCCGAGCCGAAGAACACCGGGTGCACCAGGGCCTGCCCGGTCTGCACGGCGAGCTCGGCCCGCAGCCTGTCGTACGGGAGGGTCGTCTCGTCGTGGACGTACGCGGCCAGGAGCCCGTCGTCGTGCTCGGCGAGCCGTTCGAGCAGGCCTGGCGGGAGGCCTTCGTACGGGGTGAAGCGGGCGTCACGAGCGCCGAGTCGGCCGGTCTCGCCCATGGGGACGATCGCCGGGGTGAGCCGGGCGGCGATGTCCGCGAGCAGTTCCTCGTGGCGTGCTCCACGGCGGTCGATCTTGTTGACGAAGACGAGCGTCGGGATGCGCAGCCGTTGCAGGGTCCGCATCAGGACGCGGGTCTGCGCCTGGACGCCCTCGACGGCCGAGACGACGAGCACGGCACCGTCGAGCACGCTGAGCACCCGCTCCACCTCGGCGATGAAGTCGGGGTGGCCCGGAGTGTCGATCAGGTTGACGGTGACGTCGTCGATCTCGAACGAGACGACGGCGGACTTGATGGTGATTCCGCGCTGCCGCTCCAGCGCGAGAGTGTCCGTCCGGGTGTTGCCGTCGTCGACGCTGCCGATCTCGTCGATGATCCCGACGGTGTGCAGCAGCCGTTCGGTGAGGCTGGTCTTACCTGCGTCGACGTGCGCGAGAATTCCGAGGTTGAGCGTGTGCACCAAGCGTCATGTCCTTCGAAATGTGGGTCATTCCTTCCTGGGTGGACATGAACGCAGGGCGCATCGGGGCTCCTTGATCTCTGAGCGACTGGTCCCGTGCAGTGCAGCAGAGGGTCGGGCAGGGCCGCAACGGATTAACCGTCAACGTCCTCGTTCTCGTGGACTGAGGCCCCTCCCGCCGCGACGTGTCGTCTGCGGCGGGAGAGGCGTCTGGGATGCGACCCTGCCCTTGCGGTCGCCATGGGAGTGCGTCAGGAGGTCGACGTCGCCAGCACCACGGCGAGGACGGGTGCGGTCACGCCTGCCTGGCCTTCGCGAGCCTGATCCGCAGCAGCAGGTACAGCAACGTCGGGTCGGGCTGGACGAGGGGAGCGTGCGCGCGGTGCGCCCAGACGATCCATCCGGGGCCGGACATGCTCGGCTGGTAGCGCGCTTGCACGGCGTCCTGGGGGTCGCTGATCGGCTCGTCGCAGTAGCGGCAGATGTGCACCACCCTGGTCACGCGTGCTCGCCGCCCCGCTGCTCGATGTGGTCGCACAGGGCCTCGACGGACCGGGCGATACGCTGCGCGTGCGCGATGCCCGCGGGCAGGGTGTGGCCGGGTTCGGCGTTGAGGCTCATACGGGCCGTGCCGACGCAGGCGAGTGCGCAGGCGCGCGGTACGGCGTCCTCGGGGAGCCGACCGGCGGCGGCCTCGACTTCCGGGATGGCGAGCATGGCATGCCCCCGCAGCTGGAGGGTGAGCGTCTCCAGCTCTTCGGCGGAGGGAAGCTCGGCGCCCTCGGCGAGCAGGCGGTGCGCGGCCGTGCGCATCGTCTCGATGTCGACCACCGGTACCCGCTCTGCCGTGGCGGCGGGCGGCGTGGTAGTTCTTGGCAATGTCGTCAGCTCCTCAGTAGCTGGTGGCCACGCCCCCGGACGTTTGCCCGTCGCGGGGGTCTTGGCTTGCTGACTCAGAGTGCCGACATGAAAGCCCTGTGGCGTTGACTGAAGTGTCAATGCCCCAGGGCTTGACGAGAGTTGAATGAA
>NZ_JBSFUU010000165.1:0-7055 GCF_053591955.1 Streptomyces sp. NPDC002845
GGGCAGAGCTGATCGACGGCTGCCTCACCGAGACCGGATTACTCATGGGCGCCGGATGATCTACCGGCCCGCCACTGCGAGTTCAACCTCAGTAGCTGTTGTCACCCTTGATGCCGATGCCGGGAATCTCTTCCGCCGCGCTCGTGGTCGCGGCCTCGGACATTTCCCGGGCCGCGACCGTGAACATACGACGGCTTTCGTCCGCGAGCTGTTCGGCGAACCGGAGCAGCCGCCCGGTCTGTACGTCGGTCCGGCTCACGGGAACTCCCGCAGTGTCTCCGTGACCGCCCAGTCCACCCAGGGCAGTAGCAGTTCGATGTCGTCGGCGTCGACGGTGGGTCCGCCCCAGATACGGATGCCGGGCGGGGCCTCGCGGTGCGAGGCGATGTCGTAGCCAGCGCCGTGCTCCTCGATCCTGCCGCACACCCGGTTCACGAAGTCCACTTTCTGCGCTGCGGAGAGTTCCTCGAAGACGGGGTGGCGGAACTTCAGACATATGCTTGTGGATGAGATCGTCCTCGGGTCCTCCGCCAGGAACTCCACGTGCGGGTTGGTCCGGACCCACTTCCTGACGACGTCCAGGTTTCTACGCGACCGGGCGATCATCTCGGGCAGGCCGCCTGCCTCGGCGCACCAGTCCAGGCAGGCAAGAACGTCCTCAACGGCGAGCATGGACGGTGAGTTGATGAAGAACCCGTCGAAGATCTCGCTGATGAGCTTGCCGTCGCGGGCGATCCGGAAGATCTTCGGAAGCGGCCGGGCGGGCTGGAACAGCGACAGGCGCTCGACGGCTGCCGGAGACAAGGCGATCATCCCATGGGCGCCTTCTCCGCCCAGCGCCTTCTGCCACGACCACGTGAGAACGTCCAGCTTGGCGTAATCGATCTCCGTGCCGAAGACCGCCGAAGTGGCGTCGCAGATCGTGAGGCCCTCGCGATCCTCGGGAATCCAGTCAGCGCCCGGTACGCGGACGCCCGATGTCGTCCCGTTCCAGGTGAACACCACGTCGTGGGCAAAGTCGACGCGGGAGAGATCCGGCAGCTGCCCGTACGCGTCAGCTCTATGGACGGTCACGTCCGGGATCCGCAGCTGCTCGATGATGTCGCCCAGCCACGTGAAGCCGAAGTTCTCCCAACAGCACACCTCCACCCTGGTGTGGCCCAGCAGATTCCACATCGCCATCTCGATCGCACCCGTGTCGGAGCCGGGGACGATCGCGACCCGGTAGTCCGGAGGCAGGCCGAGAAGCCGTGCCGACTTCTCGATGACCTCACGGAGTCTCGCCTGCCCGTCACGGTGGCGATGGGACCGGCCGACGAAGGCGCGGCCGAGTTGGCCAGCCTCCCATCCTGGCGGCTTGGCGCACGGTCCCGAGGAGAACCACGGTCTGGCCGGTTTGAGCAGAGGCGGGTTAAGGCGCACAGAGCTGTCCTTCCACGACGTTCGGGCCACGGGGAGGCAGCGGCGGACTACCGCGTCAGGATGACGTAGTGCCGACGCGGTCCGGTGAAGGAGAAACGGCCGTGCTGAAGCACCTGGTTGTCGAGGATCAGGATGTCTCCCCGCCGCATCCTGACCGCCCGGGTGGTGCGCCAGAGTGCGCCGCGCAGGTAGGAAATCCGTTCCTCGTCGATCGTGGCACCATCGCCGTAAGTGGTCGTGGCCGGATACACGCGTTCGGGGAGGTCGCTCGGGAAGTCCGGGTGTGACTTCCAATAGGAGCAGTGCAGTTCGGTCACCTGATTGAACCAAAGCTCTTGGCCGGTGTCGGGGTGCGTGACGAATGCGTCCCGTTCGTAGTGGTACCGCAGCAGGTCGTCCTCGTCCCACTCGTATGCGTAGCCCGACTCTGCCAGATGGTGTTCCACCTTCTCCTTGTCGTCAGTGCCGAAGGTCTCGGTCCACCCCATGGCGCCGGCGGACGATTCCCGTGCCAGGCTGCGGTGGTATCGGATGCCGCGGCTGCGGAACTCCTGTCGGATGTGTTCGGGGAGGATCCTGGCGGTGTCGCGGACGTCGTTGACCGGCACTTCCCCTCCTTCTCTTGCCGCAGCCGCACAGAAGAAGAAGACCTTTCGCGGGTAGTCGGGGAGGTACGCCATTTCGTTGTGTGGCGACAGGATGATCCTGGGGTCCTCCTCGCTGGCGTTGAGCGCCACCCCCGTGTCCCCCTTGCGGATGGCTATGCCGCCCTGGTAGCCGAGACGGTCGTACCCCAGCTCCGTCACGATCCGCTCGAAATCAACCTTGTCGGCCAGGGGCAGGCCGCGTAGCAGCACTCCCCCGTGCTCGGGGAGGATGCCGTTGATGAGACATCGGATCTCTGTCGTCATTGCGGACAGTGGCCTGTCCGGTTGTCGGGCCTCGTACGCCGGGATCATCGCGCCGGCATCGGGAACGTACTCAGGGAAGTTGTCGTGGTGCGATCCGGCCAGGTATGCGCGGTTACGGACCGGCACCTTGAAGGCCGGGCCGTGCTCAACGCGACGAAATTCCGGCACGGTCATCTCTGCGCCCATTTCTGCTGCCTCATTTCGAATACGCGGTCGTTCGTCTGCCGTCGTCCCGACTGACCGCGGTACGCCGCGCAGACGACTTGGTGACCCATGGCGCCATACTGGTCCGCCGCGCTACGCCTGGAGACGGCCCCGGAGAACACAGATCTCGTGGAACACCGGTGCGGGGGGATCGGCGTCCAGCCGCTCCTTCGCCTCGGTCGCCGAGATCGGGAGGGTGCCTTCCTCGTCGGCGTAGAACTCGCACTCGAAGTCCTTCTCGTGCCCCGTCCCCCGCATCGCGGCCTCCAGGGTGACGAAGAACGAGATGTCGGTGTCCTCGTCCTGCCGCACGATCTGCGAGGCGAGTTCCTCTGGCCGATAGCCATGCGAGCGGAACAGTTGCAGCAGGGTGCCCTTGCCGATACGGCAGCCGAGATTGAGGATCACCTGCGCACGCGGCGCATACTGCTCGCCTCTGCTGAGCAGCGCCTCGATCAGGCCCAGGCCGACCGAGTTGAACGGGTAATCGTTGAACTCCGCCCAGGAGTAGTAGTGAGCCACGTGGTCGTCCACTCGCCGTCTGCCGTCGGCCACCGTCTGCAAATGGGCGGCGCGGAAGCGGGCGTACATCGCGTCCCCGGGGTCCGGCACCTGAGGAAGGCAGGCCACCACAGCATCTGCCATGGCTACCTCCGCCGTGGCCACCGGTCCGTCGATGAGGCTCACCGATCCCTCGACAGGCCGGAACTGTGCTGCGAGGTCGGGTGCGTCCGCGGTGACGAGCTTCTGGGCCAGCACCGGCAAGCGGGGGTCCAGATCGCTGCCCACGACGAGTTCCGCGCCGCACTGACGCAGCATGAACAGGACGTTGGCTCCGCTGCCGACCCCCACTTCATAGACGCGGCTGTCTCTCAGCCCGGCGCGTGCGAGTCCGGCCTGGAATGTCACCGTCCATGGGTCGGAAGGGGCGAAGGCGTAGCTCGGAAGGGATGCGGCCGTACCGCCCCCGGTGGGGGCGTACGCCGACGGCTTGGTCTTCGACCCCATTACCTCGTGCCTCCGGCTGAGTCGGGACAGCCGTGTGGGACGGTGTCCGTATCTTCCTGGTCGATCAGTAGCACTTCCTCGGCCCGCCCCCGCAGGCAGTGGTCCGAGCGCATCGATGCCGCATACCCGCCGGAATTGATCAGCGCGACACGATCGCCTTCCCGTAACCGTGGCATCCGGTGGTTCTCCGCCCATATGTCGAGTGCTTCGTTGATGTTGCCGACGACGGTGTACGTCTCCGTGTCTTCCTCCGACCTCGGCACGACGGCGACGGGCTCGCAAGGCAGCCCGTAGAAGGCGGGTTCCATCGCCAGGTTGAAGCCGGCGTCGAGGCCCGCGAACTGCACGTCCCTGCGCCGCTCGACGTAGGTGACGGTGGTGAGCAGCAGACCGGCGTCCTTGACTAGGTAGTCCCCTGGTTCGACAGCGACCGTCAGCCCTCTGCCTCCGAAGCGCCGTGCCACGGCGGTGGCCCAGCGCTCCAGGTCGAGTGGCCGGTCGGACGCGGTGTGAGGCACTCCCAGCCCGCCACCGATGTTGATCTCCCGTAGGTCCGCGAACTGCCGTGTGAACGCGTCTGCCGCGTCGAGCACGTCCTCCAGCTGACCGAACTGATCATCGAGATAGCCGCATCCGGCGTGGAAGTGGAGACGGACAATGCGCAACCCCCATTTCTCTGCGACTGCCTTTGCCTCTCCGAGATGCTCGAGGTAGATGCCGAACTTGGTGGTCGGTGCGCCGCTGTAACTCAGGCGGGGGTCGCCCTGGTAGCCGACGCCAACTGCGGGGTTGATCCTCAGGCCCACTTCCCGGCCCGGGCAGGCCTTCCCGAGGCTGTCCAGGGCGGAGACCGAATCGATGTTGACCCGCAGGTTCCTGTGGCGGGCTAGGACCTCGATGTCCCGGCTGGAGAGTGATGTGCCCGTGAATGAGATCGCGTCGGGCGAGAACCCGCAGCCGATCGCGTGTAGCAGTTCGCCGGTCGAGCAGACGTCGGCGCCGCAGAGGCCATGTGCCCGTAGGTATGCGAGCAGGGCAGGGGACCTGTTCGCCTTGATCGCGTAGTAGATCCGGTGGGTGAGGCCGGCCGACGCCATGGCCGCGGAGAGGCGTCGGATGTTCTCCCGTACACGATCAGCCCGGCACACATACGCTGGGGTGCCGACCTGGTCCGCTAGCTCGCCCATGTCAACGCCGCCGAGACAGAGTCTGCCGTCGTCGTGTCTGAGATCGGGCCGCTGCCACCATGGCGACGGGTCCACCGCGGGGGCAACTGCCTGCGCCGCCTCATCGGCCGTCAGGTACTGGACCCGCCGGGCGGCCTCACCGCACGCCTGCACGACCTCTTCCTGCTCGCGTTCCGATCCGAGGATGACCCGCAGCGGGGCTTCGGGGGGCCGTCCGCAGTCGAGGGCCTGCTTGATCCGCAAGACGATCAGTGCGGGCGGCAGTCCGCGGCAGTCCAGTGCTGGTAAAGCGTCCATGCTGTTGCCTCCACGATGGCCTCGGTGTGACGTCGGTGTGGGTGGGCCGCTAGATATCGCCGACTCGCAGGTCCTTTTCCGCTCGGGTGACGGCGTCGGCCATGATGTCGACGATCCGGTCGACCTCGCTCCTGGTCACGACCAGCGGCGGGGACATGATGCAGAGGTTCTCGAACGGCCGCACGAGGAGGCCGGCCTCTTCGCAGTATCTGTCGACCCTCCCTGCGAGCGCCTGGCTGCGCGGGGCGGGGCCCGTCTCACCCGGCACCTGGCATTCGACGCAGGCCATCAGGTGATCGCCGCGCACTGCGGACACGATGGGTGACGTCCGCAGTTCCCTCAGCCGGTCGATGAAGTAGGGGCCGACGTCCCGCACGTGCACGCAGATGTCCTCGCGCTGCATGACGTCGATGTTGGCGATGGCCGTGGCGCAGGCGACGGGGTGCCCGGAATAGGTGAAGCCGTTGGAGAACACGGGCTTGTCGGGATCGGCGTCCGCGGCGAGGGCATCGGCGATTCGGTCCGAGATCAGTACGGCGCCGAGTGGTTGATACCCCGAGGTCAGGCCCTTCGCCGTGACCAGCAGGTCCGGCACGATGCCGAAACGCGCTTCCGAGGCGAAGAAGTGCCCGAGCCGGCCGAACCCGGTGACAACCTCGTCCGAGATGTAGAGGATGTCGTGCCGTCGGCACAGTTCGCGGGTGGCCTCTTGGTAACCGGGCGGCGGAATCAGCACGCCGCCGGAGGCGAGCACCGGCTCCGCTACGAAGCAGGCGATGTTGTCCGGGCCGAGGTCAGCGATGGCTGCCTCCATCCCATCCATCAGCTGGTCGAGGCGTTCGGCTGCGGAGATCCGGGAGTTGTCTGGGTCGAATCCCGGGCTCTCCAGGTGGTGCACCCACTCGCTCTCGTAGTGGAAGCGTGTGCGGTCCGCCGCCTTGCCTGACAGCGAGGCCGCCAGATACGTGCTTCCGTGGTAGGCGTCGACGCGCGAGAGGACATGACGCTTCTCGGGGCGGTCCTGGCCAGCGAAGTACAGATGTGCGATGCGCACGGCCGATTCCACGGCAGTCGAACCGCCCGTGGTGAAGTGGACCCTGTTGAGGTCTCCTGGGGAAAGCTCCGCCAGCAATGCGGCAAGTGCTGCGGCCGGCTCGTTGGACACATCCGCGAACGGAGTGAAGTACGGCATCCTGCGCGCTTGGGCGTACATGGCGTCAATGAGTTCCTGACGCCCGTACCCCACGGTCACGCACCACATGCCCCCGATCGCGTCGAGGTACTTCTTGCCCTCGCCGTCGATGACCTCGACGCCCCGGGCCTCGCTCACGATGAGCGATTCCTGCATTCCGAGGGCGGACAGGTCCGCCCACGGGTGCAGAACATGCCGCGAGTCCTTGGCCACGAGCGAGCCAGCCTGTTGCGGTGCAGTGTCGGTCCGGCCGGTCTGCTGCTCCACTCTTCCACTCCTCTCACTCTCCGCCGTTGTTCTGCAGCAGTTTGTCGATAAGCGCCCTGCCGGTCAGCGGGACTCGAGAACATCGCGGTATCGCTCATGTGCCTTGGTCATGTTGCTCGCCCTGTACATCGCCGTGTAATCGGCAAGGCTCGGATAGTCCGCCTCGGCCTCCTTCACCAAGGCTTCGACGAAATTTCCGCTCCTGATGTCCTTCAAGATCGCCTCGCCCTTGGCCTTCACCTCGTCCCCGAAGAGCTTTCCGAGATACCGCTGTACGCCGAACCTGCAGGTCGGGGAACCCTGTTGCTCGATGACCTCGTACAGTCCGGCGGAGGCCGCCTCGGCCATCATCTCCGCCATCTCACCCGAGGCGTGCATGTCGAGCAGGGAGGGCACCGGGTCGTATCCCGCGTCGACCAGCACGTCAAATGCCGTCCGGAACGCGTCGAGCAGCAGGGGGGTCAGGAACTGTCACGGCAGCTGTAGTTCTTGATCACAGCTGGTCGTGATGGCGGTGTCGTTGCTGGTGGCAGGCTGTCGCGATGGCTTGGTGCCGGCGGCGCCAGG
>NZ_JBSFUU010000166.1:0-6949 GCF_053591955.1 Streptomyces sp. NPDC002845
CTGGCACTGCAGATCCCCAGCGACGGCACCCAGCGCGAGCTGCGCTCCATCCTCGACTGGCTGGACTCCGCCGGCATCGAGGCCGACGAACTGACCGTGCACACCCCCGACCTCGACGACGTCTTCTTCGCCCTGACCGGCCCGGCCAACGTCCCCAACCAGCCCAACCAGCCCAACCAGCCCAAGGAGACCGTCCGATGAGCGCCCTCTCCCTCGCCGTCCGCGACTCGAACACGATGCTGCGCCGCAACCTCCTGCACGCGCGCCGCTACCCGTCCCTCACCCTGAACCTGCTGCTCACCCCGGTCATGCTGCTGCTGCTCTTCGTCTACATCTTCGGCGACGTGATGAGCGCGGGCATCGGCGGCGGCGGCCGCTCCGAGTACATCGCCTATATCGTCCCGGGCCTCCTGCTGATGACCATCGGCAGCACCACGATCGGCACCGCGGTGTCCGTCTCCAACGACATGACCGAGGGCATCATCGCCCGCTTCCGTACGATGGCGATCCACCGCGGCTCCGTGATCATCGGGCACGTCGTCGGCAGCGTGCTGCAGTCGGTCATGAGCGTGGTCCTCGTGGGCGCCGTCGCCGTGGCCATCGGCTTCCGGTCCACGGACGCCACGGCCCTGGAGTGGCTGGCGGCGTTCGGGCTGCTCGTGCTCTTCGCCCTGGCGCTCACCTGGATCGCGGTCGGCATGGGCCTGATCAGCCCGAACGCCGAGGCGGCCAGCAACAACGCGCTGCCGCTGATCCTGCTGCCGCTCCTGTCCAGCGCCTTCGTCCCGGTCGACGGGATGCCGGGCTGGTTCCAGCCGATCGCCGAGTACCAGCCCTTCACCCCCGCCATCGAGACCCTGCGCGGGCTGCTGCTCGGCACCGAGATCGGCCACAACGGGTGGATCGCGGTCGCCTGGTGCCTCGGTCTCGCGGTGCTCGGCTACTTCTGGTCGGCCTCGAAGTTCAACCGCGACCCGAAGTAACCGCCATGACAGCGCGGGCCGCCTCCCGCAACTCGTCCCGCCCGAGGGCGGCGTACTCCGACACCGCGTCGGTGTACGCCGCCCCGTTCGTATGCGGGGCGGTGCCGTACGCCGAGAGCTGGCCGGACGGGGCGTCCGTCCGACCAGTGCCCGCACCCGGCGCCGCGGCTCCCCGAACCAGGACAACCGCGGTCCTCGGCCCCGGCGAAACCTCAGACACCAGCCCAGGCCACGGCCCTCACACCACACAGCGCTACTGGGATCGCAACCAGGCACTGAGCGGTTCCGCGGCCTCCTCGGTCGTGTCCGGAGGGACGACCAGCAGATCCCAGCGCCCCCGGTCGGGGGTGAGCAGGACGATGGTGTGCGGGGCGGATGCCGCCAGGGTCCTGCGCAGTCGTACGACCTGGTTGACGACGAGCATCCGGCCGGGCGCCGCCGACCACTTCGCCCCGTTGACCGTGACGCTGCTGATGTGGCCCCACGCACGCGGCAACCCGCCGAGCAGCCTCGGGAGTTCCGCGAGCAGGTCGTACGAACGGGGCCACCACACCCCGTCGATGGGCCGGGACACACCACCGTGGGGTGCCAGGCGCAGGCGGAGGACGGGGTGGGAGGGGACCGGGGGTTGCAGTGCTGTGGCCATAGGGCTCCGTAAGTTGTGGGACGGCCTGGGGTCAGGCGCGGCGGGCGGCGATCCGCTCCGCGGTGGGCCAACGCACGTCGTGTACCCAGCCGAGGCGTTCGAGGAGGCGGATGACGGCGGCCGACGGGTCGATCTGGCCGCGGCCCACGCCGTGGCGGGCGCTGGTGGGGTCGGCGTGGTGGAGGTTGTGCCAGCTCTCGCCGAACGACAGCAAGGCCAGCGGCCACAGGTTGGTGGCCCGGTCGTGGCGCCGGGTGCGGAACGGGCGCTCACCGATCAGGTGGCAGAGGGAGTTCACGCTCCAGGTGACGTGGTGGAGCAGCGCGATGCGGACGAGTCCCGCCCACAGCAGGGCGGTCAGCGCGTGCACCCAGGTCCCGCCGATGGCCCAGCCCGCGGCAAAGGGGAGGGCGAGCGTGAGGACGCTCAGCGCCGGGAAGGCGCGGGAGACGGCGCGGATGTCGCGGTCGGCCAGCAGGTCGGGGGCGTACCGGTCGGCGGACGTAGGGTCGTTGCGGAACAGCCAGCCGACGTGCGCGTGCAGCAGCCCGCGCAACTGGCCGCGCAGATGCGTGCCGTAGCGGTACGGGGAGTGCGGGTCGCCGGGCTCGTCGGTGAAGGCGTGGTGGCGGCGGTGGGTGGCGACCCAGCCGATGACGTCACCCTGGAAGCTCATCGACCCGGCCACAGCGAGCGCGATGCGCACGGGGCGGACGGCCCGGTAGCCGCCGTGGGTCAGTCCCCGGTGGAAGCCGACGGTGACGCCGAGGCCCGTGATCGCGTAGAGGACGAGCGCGAGCACGATGTCGGCGGGATGGATGAGGCTTCCCCACAGCAGCCAGCCGGCCAGGCCGAGCGCGAGGAACGGCAGGACGACGATCACCGCCGTAACCGTCACATACAGCCGCTCACCGCCCTCGCGCGCGGGTGCCGGGCCGTCCGGCGGGAAGGGGGACGTGCCGTCGTAGCCCGGGGGCGACGCGGCGGGGTCCGGCGGAACAGCCGAAGTGGACGTGACAGGGGTGACAGACATGCAGGGCTCCTCGACCTCGATGCAGGCCGCTGGGATGAGGTGCGGCCGGGGTCAGGGGCTGCCCCTGGTGGATGGGCGGCGTGCTGGAGATTGCCCTGTCGGGTGGGCACGCCGAACCCTCGTCCCACCCACGGTACTCCCGTACAGCCCAGAACGACGCGGACCGGACCGTGTGCCCCGCCACGTCGGGCGTCGGCCTCATGTCGACATCGCATCGACATCGCGTTGACACGATCCGTCGCCGGACGTTGACTGTCAGCACGGCGCAGGGTCACCGTCGTCATCACCGCGGTGATCGTCACCACAACGGAAGTGGCACACGACGATGTACGACCAGACACGCGCTCAAATGCCTTCGGACCAGCCCCCGGGCCGCACCGAACGCCGCACCTCGGGGCCGGAGCCGCTGCTCCCGTCGGCCGAGCGGGACAAGATCGTCCAGCGCCTCCGGCACGCCATCAACACCTTCGCCGACGCCCCACGCCAGGCGCTGGAAGAGGCCGAGAGCGCCTTCGACGAAGCCACCGCCCAGCTCGCGAACGCCCTCGCGGAACAGCGGCGTGCCCTGCGAGCGGGATGGCAGGAGGGGGAGGGAGGGGGAGAGGGAGACCAGGGCTCCGGAACACAGCCCGCCGAAGCACAGACCGCCGAGGCGCAGACCCCTGAAGCGCAGGCCCTCGAAGCGCAGGTGGCCGAAGCACAGGCGGCCGAAGCGCAGACCCTCGACGCGCAGTCCGCCGAACTCCGCCTCGCGCTGAGGCAGTACCGGGAGATCACGCAACGGCTGCTCCGCCTGTAGACGGCCACAGGCCCACTCCAGGATGCCGAGGAAGCCACGGGGGGGCGGACGCAGCTACGCCGGGTCGCGCCCGCCCGTCCCGTCCCTGGGCGCTCACCCAGCTGTCCGACCAGGTACTTAGATACGTACGGCCAGGGCGGCTTCCCGGGCCCGGGCCACCGAGACGATGCGTTCCCGCAGCCGCTCGGCGCACAGCCGCATGTTCCGGTACGCGATGTCGTTGTCCGGACAGCGGCAGGCGAACTGCAACCCCTCGTGGACCCTGGTGAGCCATACGCACACCTGATCGCCGTACGAGACACGAATCAGCCCGTACGCCTTCAGGTCCTCCCACCGCTCCGACTCCGCAACGCCACGGGCGTCGACGTACGAGACGATCGAGTACAGGTCGGGCGAGGTGGGCCGGAAGTCGGTGCCCAGCAGACGCAGTACGCGGGCGATGGGCATCCGTGACAGTGGCCGGTTCTCCCGGAGCGCGGCGCGGACCATCGTCAGGGCGCTGTCGAAGTCCGTGGCCTGCGCCACGGGGACCTCGATCGGGGCGCCGCCCACATACCAGCCCACCGAGTCCGCCCACCGGGACTTCACCCGGGTGTGGAAGGGCACGACCGTGCGGTACACCTGCTGCCCGCCGAGGTCGCGGACGATGAGGCCGATGGCCGCGAGGATGCCGATCAGGCTTCCGCCGTACGGGCGGCAGTACGCCTCGAAGGCCGCCGCGTCCGCGTCGTCGACGAGCATCTCGTGCAGGAACTTCTGGGCGGGCAGCGGCCCTTCGGGGTCGAGACCCAGGTCGACGGGGAAGTTCGGCAGCTTTCCGTCACACCGGGCGATGAACTCCCGCCAGCGGGCCACGATCGCGTGCGTGTCGTCGATCCGGTCGGCGTCCACGCGCTCGGCCGCGCAGAAGTCGACGTAGCTGGCGGCCGGAGCCGGAGCCGAGTCCACGGTGCGGCCTTCGAGGCCGAGCGCGTAGAGCTCGTGGATCTCGGCGGTGATGCGGTGGATCGAGTGCGCGTCGACGTTGGTGTGGTCGAACGCCATGTAGACACTCGTGTCGTCGTCCCTGACGACCGCGGTGAAGAGGAAGTTCGGCCAGGTGAGCGCGTTCGCCACGATGTCGAACCGGTCCTGCAGATACCGGGTCAGCGTCACCGCGTCGGAGAAGTCGCCGACGTCCTCGCGGTGCAGTTCGACGGCGTCGGCGTCCAGCGTGAAGCGCCGCATGTCGTCGTCGGCGGCGTCGGCGGCGCCGCCGGTCCAGCGGAAGCCGCTGCGCAGCGTCTCGTGCCGCAGTGTCCAGGTCCGCAGCGCGCCCTCAAGGACGTCGAGATCGACCTGTCCCGGGATGTCGAACGCCGTACCGAGCCAGGTCGGTACGAACAGACCGTCCTCGCGTACCGATCGTGCCGTCCGGACGTGGGACTCCTGTACGTACGCGGGTGGGCGGGCGTCGTCCGGCAGAGTCCTCGCGGCCTCCACGGTCGTCGGATGCAACGTCCACTCCACGAGACGTCCGGGGCGCAGCTCGCAACGCTGGATGTCGGTCATTCGCACGGGGCTCTCCGTTCACCGGCCCTGGGGAGGCCGCCGCGTGCCGCGCCGATCCGTACCTCCATGCCTCTTGGGCTCCATGCCTCTTGGACGCCAGGCCACTTGGGCATCGCTCGACACGACACCCAAAGGGAACAACGCTCGGACGACGGGGAAGAAACGCGCGCCCCGATGTCGCCTGCGTCGCCTGCGACACCGCCTGCGCCGACTACCGCGATGTTCTGGCAGCCACCGGGCCCGGGTGAGCCCGTCGCGCGCTCACCCCTCCGGCTTCGGCTCGGGCCGCCTCCGGCTGCCGATCCGTGCGGCGCGGAGCCTCCGGTGGGCCCAGCCCGCGATCAGGAGCGCGGCCAGGGCCACGGCCAGGACCGTCGGGCCCACCGCGTCCACGGCGTCGGCGATCGCGGCCTGTACGGTGCCCGCCGCCTCGATGACGGGATCGGTGGTCGTCGGGTCCCGCTGGATGCGGATCTCGTACCAGCCGTAGTACGCCACATACGCCCCGACCAGGACGAGCATGCCGCCGCCCAGGCGCGGGGCGAGGGCGCCGAAGCGGCGCAGCCGGCCCAGCCGGGCGCTCGCCGTGCTGCGGGTGAGGGCAACGGTCAGGGAGGCCGTGCCGACGATCAGGCCCATGCCGGCCGCGTAGACGAGGTAGAGGGTGATGCCCTCGGCGGTGGAGCCGCTGCGGAACGCGGAGACCACGATGGCCAGGAACGGGGCGATCGTGCAGCCGAGGGAGGCGGTGGCGTACGCCGCGCCGAACAGGGCCATGGAGGGCACCGACCGGATACTCATCGTGGGAGCCCGGCCCAGCTTCACCTTCGGTGACCAGAGTTGACGGCCCATCAGCAGCCAGACCCCCGCCGCCGTCATCAGCAGCCCGAATCCGATCGTGAACCACGGCAGATGCTCCTGCACCTGACCTGCGACCGGCTGCACCGCCAGCCCGAACACGCCGAACAGCGCGGCGAATCCAACGGTCATGGAGACCGTCGCCACCACGGCCCTGCCGACGGCGACGCGTGGCGAAGGTGTGTCGTTCCCCAGCACCAGGAGGGACAAGTACGCCGGGAGCAGGGCGAATCCACAGGGGTTGACGGCCGCGAGCATGCCCGCGGTGAGGGCTAGGGCGAGCGGGAGGTCGTTGGCCATGGGTGGGTCACCCGGTGAGGGCGGCCACGCGGTCGGCGAGACCCTTGCCCGCCGGCAGTCCACCCTCGAAGACCTGCTCGCCGTCCTTGTCCAGGATGACGTAGACGCTCTGCTGGGTGATCTCGAAGCGCTTCCACACGTCGCCCGCCTCGTCGGACAGGTGGGTGAAGTCGCCGGTACCGGTGTCGGCGACGAACTCCTTCATCGCGTCCTCCTTGTCCAGCCCCGCGACCCCCACGACGTTCGCCTTCCCCTCGAAGTCGGCGGCCACCTTCGCGGTCTCGGCCGCCTGACCACGGCACGTGGGGCACCAGGGCGCCCAGAACCAGAGCACCGTGGGCTTCCCCGCCAGCGTCGTACCGTCGAAGGGTTCGCCGTCGAGGGTGGTCGCGGTGAAGTTCAGCGCCTCGGGGACGCCTTCGCCTTCTGCGGGAGCGGCTGTACTCGGCGCGGAGGACGAGGTCTGGGGCTGCCCCTGCCCGGCGTCGCCGTCACCGCCGGAGCCCGTCTCCGATCCGCAGGCCGCGGTGGTGAACAGGGCGGCGGCGGCCAGTACGGCCGGGAGGAGGGCGCGTGTGCGCATGACGGCTCCTGAACTTCTGGTGACGTGCCGACCGACGGCTCCTGTGGGCGGGCTCTGCTGTGACGGTACGGTACGGCCGTCCTGCCCGGACGGGGGCTTTGGGCCAAGGCCGTGAAGTTACGGGCTGATCGTCGGCGTCAAGATGTTGATGCTGAGGGTGGCTTTGTAGGTGCGTCGGTCGACCTTGAGGCTTTTG
>NZ_JBSFUU010000167.1:0-6307 GCF_053591955.1 Streptomyces sp. NPDC002845
CGCCCGCAGACCCGGAAGATGATCACTCATAGCGTGGAATCCGCCACCGAGCGGCCCCTCACCATCCCTGGTCACCGAAATACATCGGAACCCCCGAACGCGTTCCGCCAGGTCAGCAGCGTTTGCCTGGTGCGCCGTCAGACTCGTGATCGCGTAGACGCGTTCGATCGGCACCTTCCGGGTGCGCCTGGTGCGCCGCCGGCGGACGATCTGCAGTGCCTGGTCGGCGTGCGGGAAGGGCAGCCCCGGCACGGTGGCGGCCTTGAGCCGGCGAATCTCGTCGCGACCGTGCGCGCTGGTTCGGGTGCGGTCCAGCAGCGGAACCTCCTGCCACGGCAGGTTCTTCACCAGCGCGTGCAGGCTCGGATGGTTGCCCTTGAGCACGGCGATGTAGTGCGCGTCTTTCTCCTCGACCAGGAACTTCGCGTGGTCAGTCTGGGTCAGCAGCGCGTCGAAGGTCACCACCGCGCCGGTCAGTTCCAGCGGGTCCAGCAGTGGCCGGAACGCGGTGATCTCGTTGCTCTTGGCGTCGACCTCGCGCTGGGCCAGCACAATGCCGTCGTCGCGCAGCGCGGAGATCAGGTGGACGCAGCGGCCGTCGGCGCGGATCGCGCCGCGCAGGGATTTACTGTCCACCGCGACCGCTGCCCGCACCGGGCGGGACGGCGGATGTCCGTCCTGGTCGGCGGCGCGGCAGGCGGCGCGATCGGTGAGCCAGCCGCCGATCGCCGCGTCGAACGCGTCGCCGTCGATGCGCTGCAGTACCCGGCGCACGGTCGCCTCGCTGGGCGCCCGGTAGGGCCGGTCAGGATCGCGCAGCGCGGCCCCGCAGCGGAGAAGGAGCTGGTCGGAGGCGTCGGCGGCCCATTCGGCGATCGCGGTGAGGGACTTCGCTCCGGCCAGGACCGCGCAGGCGGGTCAGGACGTACGGCAGCGGGTGACGGCGGCCCCGGTGGCGGCGCGGGTCGGGCAGGCGGGACAGCCGGTCCAGCAGGTCGGGTAGTTTGTCGGGGCAGGCCGGATCACACCCCGAGAGTTGGCCCAGCCCGGCAGGGATGGGTGATGATGGCGCAGCAGGCACGGTCTTCCGTTGTGGTGATCAGCGAACTCGACACTCGATGATCACCGGAAGCCGTGCCTGCGCGTGTACCTGCCGATCCATCACCATCACGGCGAGTTGGGCGTATCAGGCCCATACCGGCTCTGTCGGGCCGACCGCGAGAACGACGGAGCCCTGCTTCCCCAGCCCCTTCCCAGACCTCAACCTTCCTTATTCCTGGTCCTGTTCCTGCAGGATCGGGGCGAGTGCCTCGGCGACTGCTTGCGGAAGTTCGCCACAAGTCGGCCCCACAGGGGCGGGCAGCGAGATCGGGATCGGCGGCACAGTAGGTAGCACACCTACCGGAACTAGCTGAACACAACCGGCGACGAGATATACCAGTTGCACATGCTGCAGAACTGTTGACACCTGCTCCAGAGTCAGAGGAATCGGCTCATGTGGAGGCCCCTCCAGTTCCGGGAGGTCGATCGGAGTTGTAGGCAACCCCTCCAGGTGCGGGAGCGAGAGCACGGTTTCCGGGAAGATCCAGTGGCCGCTCTCACTCGATGCCATTCGGTGCTCTCGTGCGGCCTTCTCGATCGCCGAACGCGATGCGTCGTAGATCGACTCCCACTTCGTTCCTGTACCCAGGTGTTCATCGGCCAGACCCCACAGCGTGTCGCCTGCCTTGACCGTCACGTGCCCTGGTGCTGGCGGCCTGGCCTTTCCCCGTTGTGGAGTGGGATCCTTGGGCTCTGTGTGCGGCGTGGTGTGATCACCCTTCGAGGGCCTTGGGTCCGGAGCGCTGGGGCTAGCCGCCGTGACAGTGGTCATGGTCGCAGCCACGCTACTGAGAATGACCAGAGCGCTTCGAACCCCTCTCCGTCCTCGCCGAGCTATCGCCCTTCGTGACGTCCTGTCCCGCATTCGGGGTACCTCCCGATCAGACAAAAGTCACCATCTGTGACTATTTGTGACGCTAAGCGTTCGAGTCAGGGTGTGCAGCTGCGACTAGGCCGATCGGCCCTCGGTTCGGTAGAAGAGCGAGACTGGGCCTCGGGGCCCGGACGGTCGAGCGGATGCGGATGCACATCCGGGAGGAGATCCTCGAAGGCCTGGCTCTCCGGGGAACGAGACGACGCCACGGCGGCGCCCGTGAATTCGCGAGGTTGGCCCGGCCTGTGGGCCCTACACCAACAGGCCGAGCGCGACACCGGCGGCCGGGGCCTCGGCGCAGTCCCCGCGGTGGTCGACCGGCCCGGGCGGCCGCCGTGGAGACGCGCGGGGCCGATCCCTTGGCGGCGGTCGGTAAGGGCCAGTCGAGAGCCCCGCCCCCCGAGCTTGCGCATCGCCGGGATGTTCACCGCGCCCGCCGCCCCGTTCGAGGCCGCGGGCGGAGTGCCGCCACCACCGCGGCGAGGGGCACTGTAGGAGAACGCCTCATCCCCGCGGAGCGCGGCCTCGGCCACCGTGGCGTACAGCCGCTTCTCTGCGGACCTGCGGACCTTTTTCCTTAGCGTTGTTTTTTCGGCGAGAACTACATCTGCCGCCAGTCCGGCGGCCCTCGGCATCATGCGGCCATCCGTAGCCGCCCGACGGCCTCGTTCTCGGGTGGCTCCATGTCCAGGTGCCAGGTTCCGAAGCGGCGGATCTTGCTGGTGATGTACGGCGTGACGGTTGCCAGGTCCACCGGGTCGACCTCCCAGCCCTCGTCGGTGAGGTCGTTGACGACCTTCGTGATGTCTTGAGCCGTATGGAAGATCAGGCAGTTCGCGAGCAGCTCGTTGAACTTGATGATCTTCTCCTGGTGCTCCGGGTCGTTGTCCTGCAGCAGGTCCGAGGCGAACATCAGCCAGTTGCTGAACTTGTGGAATGCCTCGACCTTGTTCGTCATCGCCTGGATCGACTCCCTCAGCTCCGGCTCCGAGAGGAACCGCAAGAGCACGGTGGTGCGAATCACGCGCCCGAGCTCTCGGTATGCCTGGTAGATGCGATTGCGGCGGGACTCGTTGCCCAGGCGCCGCAGCAACGCGGCTGAGGAGAGCTTCCCTTCACGGATGGACAGCACCACCCGCATGAGGTCCTCGAAATGGTTCTCGATCAGCCGCCAGTTGATGACGTCCTTCTCCGGGTCCCCGAACAGCGGATCGATGTGCTGGTACTTCACTGTGGAGCTGGCCCGGTAGAAGGTCAGGTCCTTCCAGTTGCGGATGCGCGGCAGCAGCTCCACGCCGAGCATGTGCGCGAGCCCGAAGACAGGCAGCGACTGGCCTTGCGTGTCTCCGTGGACGATATCGACGGTCACCTCGGACTCGTTCTTCAGGAGCCCCTCGAACAGATACACGGCCTCCCAGACGCCACAGGGGATGAAGTGGCTGAAGAGCGCGATGTAGGTATCCGAGACGTGCCTGAGCGAGAGACCGCCGAATCCCCCATACCGGATGTGGGACTCCGCGAGGAGGTTGTTCTCCCAGGTGTCGTACTGGGAGCCGTCGATCCCGGCCTTGCCGACGTCGCCCCACACGTGCGCCACATCCAGCTGGATGAACATGTCGATCACGTCTGCCGAGGCCATGTTCAGCTTCTCCGCGGTGATGTGCTGGTTGCCTGCGAGGGAGAGCTCGTGCACCGAGACCTTCTGCCGCATGTGCCGCGCGACCTGCGCGGGCCCCGCGTTCGTGCCATAGCAGAAGACCGTCAGGACGTAGCGGGCGAGCTTGTCGCGGATCTTCGGGTCTGACCCGGAGGCCGGGCCGAAGTGCCGCCACCACTGGATCCAGTACGCGGTGCGGGCCAGCACGTCCAGCAGGCTCCACTCCGGCAGCCGCTTGAGGATCTCCGCCTCCAGGTCCTGCGCGGACTTCCGGCGGTCCTTGCCCTTGCGCGGCGTGAGCACGATCTTCCCCGACGCGGCGTCGATGGTCAGGTCCGCGTTGTCCGGATACCCGGCGTCCACCTTCGCCGCGACCGTGGTCAGCTGCTGCTTGAGCGCCGCGGTGAACGCGCTCGCGGTGTCGGGCAGTCCGGCCTGCTCGCAGTACCCGGCGACCAGCGGCTGGCACGCCTCCCACGACAGCAGCTGGTCGTGCAGGTTGGCGTACGACTCCGATCCGATGACCGCCACGTCGCCGGTCCGCAGCTCCTGCACCAGGTAGGACAGCGTGCACACCTCGAAGTGCCGCCGGTTGATCTTCCCCGGCCTGCGCTTGTCGAACAGGATGCGCTGCCACATCTGCGAGGCGAAGCCGGCCGTGGCCGTCCGCGTCTTCTCGGTGCCGTCCTCGTCGGTGACGGTGTACGTGGCCTGTACCCACTGGCTGGAGCGGTGGCGCATGGCCTGGCAGAACTCCACCGCCTGGAGCACCTCGTCGTCGGTCGAGGTGGCCACCATCTCCAACACCTCGGTCAGATCAAGAAGGACCTTGCGGTGGCTGCGGAAGTGCCGCCGCATCAGCGGCGCGAAGTTGTCGCCGTGGTGGGCCGAGACCAGCTCATGATCCTCGGACAGCTTGGCCAGGCCGCCGGCCTTCTCCAGCCGCTCCAGCACCGCTTCGCCGCACTCGGCGTGCACCTGGCTGCGCTTGCGGGCACTGGTGGGCAGAGTGACGGACTCGCCGTCGAAGCCGACCGCGTCCTTGGCCGCCTCCAGCACCTCGCCGAGCACGGCGACCAGCCGCTCGGACTCCGCCCGGTGCCGCTCACGGATCTTCTCCAGGTCCTCCTTGGCCTTCTTCGTGATCGACCCCATGCGCTTGCACAACATCGTCACCAGCTCGTCGCGGGCCCGTACCTTCGCCATGTGCAGCAGACTCGCCAGGAGCGCGAGCCGCTTGACCACACCGACCTTGGACATCTCCGCGGCGTCCAGCACCTTCGCCTGCCCGGCGAAGTGCTCCACCTTCCCCGGCGGCACACCCTCCAGCCACTTCGCCGTCGGCCCCAGCAGCTCCAGGGAGTCCAGATGCTTCAGATGCTCGCGCAGATGGGAGACCGTTGGCGCCTTCGCCGGCCGCTTCAGCTCGTCGAACTTGCTGCGCGAGCCCGCCACCACCCGCAGCAGCGCCAGCAGCCGGGCCCGTTCGACCTCGTCCATGCGCGATACGACCCGCGCGAAGAACTCCTCGTTCACCTCGGTCCGGATCGCCGAAGCCATCTCATCCAGCGTGGTGTAGCCGGGCAGCTCCAGACGGGCCTTGACCAGATTCTCCAGCGCCACGTTGATCAGATCCGCCGGATTGTCCTTGGTCTGCACCGCCTCGTAGATCGCCGCAGCGGCGACCTCCCGGGCCTTCTCCTTGTCGCAGACCACACCCAGCCGTTCACGGACGAAGTCCCGCTGCCGCGCGGCCGTACGCGTCGAGTCGTGCCGCGGCGACACGTCCTCGTCCAGTCCCAGCAGACCGCGCACATGCCCGACCACCAGTTCCGGCACTTCCTCCAGGTCCGGGAAGTACCCCAGCTTCTGGAAGCTCTTCAACAGCACCACCAGCGCCAGCAGATGCTCCGCCGACCGTGCCTTGCCCCGCGCCCACTCCACCTCGGACGGTCCCGGGGTGAACGACTCGTGCAACTCACGGGACGAGATCGTGCGCTTGAACCGCGGGTACGCGGTACGTTCCACCGAAGCCATGCGTCGCATGATCCCGGCCGCTCACCCGGACGGAGCACACGCAGCCGACGCCCGCACAGCGCGTCACAAGCGCGTGACCAGGGAAGAAGCCTTCCAAGCGGCGCACTGCGACTCATCAGAAAACCATCCGAACGGGTGGCCAGTCAGCGGGCTCGCAAGCCTCAGATCACAGGCGCTGACGCCCTACGGCACGTTTCTGGCGTATTCCGGTTGGCCTCCTAGTACTTCACTGCTCCGGGCGGGGGCATGTCATGGGGCAGGAACTCCCACTGACAGCCCGTGCGGTTCTGGTAGAGGATCGCGTTCACGATCTCCCGCATCGCGTACTTCCCCTGATGCCCGCTGACCGAGGGATGCCGGGCCTTCCACGCCGCGATCACGGGTTCGACGAGCTCCCACTGCTCATCGGTGAGATCGCTCGGGTACGGCTTGCGCATGCTCATGCCACAACTCAAGCGAACCCCGAACCCCTGACCGGCAGCAATGCCCCAACGTCACACCATCGAGCGATGACAAGGCCGACGAAACGCCACATCCCGCACTCTGATAGCGGTCGCTGGCCGGGTCGTGCAGGGCGAAGCCCCAACGGCTCGCGGTGCCGTGGTAGCGCAGGCGCATCAGCTTGAGGTTCCCGCCGT
>NZ_JBSFUU010000168.1:0-6049 GCF_053591955.1 Streptomyces sp. NPDC002845
GTGTACCGCTTCGTGTACTTGCTTCCCACCTGGTGCTACTTCCTCTGGAACTCAGGTCCCAGTCTCCAGGTGTCCACGATCAAGGGGAAGGTTCACTGGTGGCTCTGGCCGCCGCGCAGGACGACGCCGACGGCGATGTGGTCGGTCTTGGTGAGGGTGACATCGGTGACCAGGAGCCGGAGCATGCGTTTGCGTTCCCGCATCGGGGTGGCCGGGTCGTTCCAGAGCCGGGGGAAGTCGGCGGCCAGCACGGTGATCTTTGCGCGGGTCTCGGGCGAGAGCGGGCCGGTGGCGGTGTTCTTCGCGCGCTCGTACTCCTCGGTGGCCTCGGCGAGTTCACGCAGAGCGTCGTTCCAATCGGCCTCCAGGGTGTCTGCGACCAGCCGGTTGGCGGGATCGACGGCCAGATAGCGGCGCCGGGCGAGGTCGGCGTGGTAGCGGGCGCGTTCGACGCAAGCGGCGCGGAGCCGGTCGGCTTCCTCGGCCCGGGCGGCCAGCTCGTCGCTCACTCGCAGGGCGACCTCCAGGGTGAGCGGGGTGAGGGTGGTCAGCAGCAGCAGCTCGCCGACGGCGGCGTCGATCTGGTCGCCGACCATGGTCTGGCAGATCGGGGCCGCGTTGCGGATTCCTTCGAACTGGCACAGGTAGATCGGTTTTCCGGTTCCTTTGTAGTGCTGGTAGCGCACGGTCATGCGGCGGCCGCACTTACCGCAGGAGACCACGCCCTGCAGCAGGGCGGCGCCTTCCCGGGGCGGGGAGGCTTTGCGGTCGGTGCCGTGGGCTGCGGCGAGTTCCGCGAGCCGGGTCTGGTTGGCCTCGAACTCCGGCCAGGTCAGATAACCCGGATGGGCATCGGTGATCAGCACCGTCCACTGATCGCGCGGCAGGACGTGGCTGGTGGTCTTGCCGCCCGGACCACGGCGTTGATGTCGGCGTCCGTAGAAGAACGCGCCGGCATAGCGCGGGTTGTGCAGGACCTGCAGGACCCGGTGGTGCTGCAGGATGCCCCAGGTCAACTCGCCCTTGTTCGGGCCGGTGCGGATCCGGCGGGGAAACTTCAGTCCCTCGTCGGCGAACGCCTTGACGACGGCGTAGGCGGAGCCGGTCGCGGCGAACGTGGCCAGCAGATACCGGATCGCCTGCTGCACCGAGGCGTCCGGGTCCAGGACCACCCGCTCAGCGTGGTCATAGACCAGGCCGACGGGCAGCGGCTGGATGAGCTCCCCGCGCCTCGCCTTGGACAGCACCCCGCCCCGAAGACGGGCCTTGAGCAGGTGCAACTCCGCTTCTGACATGGTCCCTTTGAGACCGAGGAGCAATCTGTCGTTGAAGTTCGCCGGGTCATAGAGGCCGTCCTCGTCCAGGATCAGCGTGCCGGCCAACGCGCAGATCTCCAGCAACCTGTGCCAGTCGGTGTTGTTGCGGGCGAGGCGGGACACCTCCAGGCCCAGCACGATCCCGGCGTGTCCCATGCCGACCTCGGCGACCAGCCGCTGAAAGCCGTCCCGGCCCTTGGAGGAGGCGCCGGACTGTCCCTGGTCGGTGTCGATGACGATGATCTGGGAGTGGTCCCAGCCCAGCGCGATGGCCCGGCCCCGCAGAGCGTACTGACGCTGAGTGGACTCGGTGTTGTTGATCACCTGTTTGAGGGTGGACTGCCGGATATAGAGGTAGGCGTCACGCTGCAGATGTTCGCGGGTCACCTTGCCCGCCGCGGCCGTCGCGTCCATGGATACCGTCAACTCCCCCTGCTTCTCGCTCTGTTCGCTCCGTCCGTTCTTCGGGCGGGTGGAGGTGGGCCAGGGCCATCGCGGCCAGGACCCGTACGAGTTCATCGCCGTCGCCCGGCAGCTTGGGCAGCGGCCGCCCGGGGCCGGTCCGGGCAGGCGGCTCGGGCAGGGACCGCCAGGCCGCCGCCCAGGCGGCCATGCCCTTGGCGACGAGCACACCCCGGCCCAGCCGCCAGCCGTCGCCCCTCCCGCCGGCCACCGCCGTCCGCAGTTCCTCATAGCGGGCCGACACCACCTCCGCGGCAGGGCTGTCATCTGCGGCTTTTGGACGACTCCTGGGCGCGTGCCGCCTCGCGCCGGGCCAGGGCCCGCTCGATGGAACGCGGGTGGACGCTCATGCCGTACTCGTCGGCGACGGCGTCGGCCAGGTCCCCAGAGCGCAGGGACGGCTCGGCGTCCAGACACGCCTCCAGGTACTCCATGACCTCGTCGGTGAGTTTGCGCGGCCCCTTTGGACCCGGTTTGCCCGGCACAAGGGCGGCCGGCCCGCCCGCGTCGAGTGCGGCCGCGGCGTCGTAGTAGACCTGCCGGGAGAACCCGAACTCCCGCACCGCCAGGGCCGCGGGCACCTTGTCCACCCGCACTCGGCGCACCATCTCGTACTTCACCTGCACCAGATCCCGGGGATCGCAGAACGGCGAGGCAATGAACACCGCGTCGACCACAGCCTCCGGATGCGGGTTCAGCGTCCGCGTCGCCCTCAGCGCGGCCTCTTTCGGGTCGCTCGTCGCGTTGCCGGCCATGCCGCCTCCCTCGCTCGCCTGCTGCCTCAAGAATTGCGTCGCGGCCGACCACAGCCAAGAGCGCGCAGAGGCAGCGGATCACGTATCTGTGCAGGCCAGTTGGCATGGCGTGCGCTGTCTCGCTCACCGTGCGCCGGACGCGCCCCCACCACTGCGGCGTGAATCCCAAGGCGGTCACGGCGTCATCTCCTGGGCACCGCCGCAGCGGCCGTCGAGCTGGTCGATCAGGTCGGCCAGGGCGAGCAGATCCTCGGTGCGGAACGGGCTGCGGCCCGCCGCGAGGACGACGAAGGGGTCCTCGCCGCCCGCATCGGTCCACGCCGTCGGTACGGACAGCACCTCTCCCTCCTCGTCGCGGAAGTACACGCGGTCCTCGCCCCAGTTCTTGCGCCGTACGACGAACTCGTACGACCGGCCGTACCACGGATGGAACGGGTGCGTGACCGTCACAAGTCGCTCCGCACCATGCGGATCCGGGGCATTTGACGGTTCGGGATAAGGGCGGGGTCGAGGGGCAGATCGGCTACTTCCGCCGCAATCACTTCACGCCGGTGCCGGAGGTTTCCTCGCTGGCGGAGCTGAACGAGATGGTCGAGCAGTGGGACCTGCATGACGGCCGGCGCCGGATCGGCTCGCGGCCGCGGACGATCGACGAGTACTTCGCCGTCGAACAGCCGCTGCTGATGCCGCTGCCGGATGAGCCGTTCGAGACCGGTCGGGTGTTCACCCCCAGGGGCGACCGCTACAGCCAGATCACCGTCCGCACCAACCGCTACTCGGTGCCCGTCCGCCTGATCGGCAAACGCGTCCGGGTCGTGCTGCACGCCTCTCACCTGGTGGTTTACGACCAGAACGTGGAAGTCGCCCGCCATGAGCGGCTGATCGCCAAGGCCAGCTGCCGCCTGGAGCTGGACCACTACCTCGAAGCCCTGATCCGCAAGCCGGGCGCCTTCCCCGGCGCCACCGCCCTCGAACAGGCCCGCTCCGCGGGCAAGTTCACCCCCGTCCACGACGCCTGGTGGGCCCAGGCCCGCAAGGTCCACGGCGAGCGGGACGGCACCCGGGCCCTGATCGAGGTGCTGCTGCTGGGCCGGCACATCCCGCACGAGCACCTGGTCGCCGGGCTGGCCACCGCCCTGCGGGCCGGGGCCCTGACCGCGGACGCGGTCGCGCTGGAGGCCCGCAAGGCTGCCCAGGCCGAGGACGAGCCGCTCGTCACCGGTTCGGGACAGACGCCGGGAAACGTGACGTTCCTGCACGAGTGGCGTCTTGCACACCTGCCGCCGGACACCAGGCCGCTGCCCTCGGTGACCCCCTATGACCAGTTGCTCCGACGCCGTCGCGCCAGCGGCGGCGCTCACCGAGAGGAAGAAGCCCAGTGACCCTGCCCCGCCAGCGAGGCTTGCCGAGCAGGCCGCCGACGCCGCCATCGACTCCGCCTGCCGCTTGCTGCGGCTGCCGTCGATCCGCAACGAGTTTTCCGACATCGCCGACCGGGCGGTGAAGGACCAGATGACCTACCGCGGCTTCCTCGCCGAACTGCTGACGGCCGAGTGTGACGACCGTGCCCGCCGCCGCTCGGAGCGGCGGATCAAGGCGGCCGGCTTCCCGCGGGAGAAGTCGCTGCGGACCTTCGACTTCGAGGCCAACCCGAACATCGACCCGGCCACGATCCACACCCTCGCCTCCTGCGAGTGGATCAAGAAGGGGCAGCCGCTCTGCCTGATCGGCGACTCCGGCACCGGCAAGTCGCACATGCTGATCGCCCTCGGGACGGAGGCGGCGATGAAGGGCTACCGGGTCCGCTACACACTGGCGACGAAGCTGGTCAACGAACTGGTCGAGGCCGCCGACGAAAAGCAGCTGAACAAGACCATCGCCCGCTACGGCCGCGTCGACCTGCTCTGCATCGACGAGCTGGGATGTGCGCCACGAGGCGCTGATGGATCTCGCGGGATGAGAGGCCCGCCGCTGGTCATCGCAGTGACCGGTTGAAGCTGGAGGCAGGCTGAACCCCGGGTTGGGGGTGAAACCGGAAAGCAGCCTCGACAACGTAGGGGCGGACCGACACCACCAGACGGTTCGTGCCCGCAAGCGAAGACGGAATGGGTGCAAGGAAACTGAACCAGTGGTTGACGTCCCGTGAGTCGTCAGCGGCCTGCCGAACCTGGTGGATGGGCCGCTTTGCAGTGCTGGAGAGTGCTATATCCGATGGCCTCTCCTCTCCCGCCGCCTTTATCCCATGGGTTTCGGGAGGCCCGGACCAAGACTGCGATGTGCGGTCCGTGGCGATGCTGCCGGGGTATAGCTGGGCACCGACGCCGTCACAGAGATCCTCAGTGAACGTGGGAAGCGATCTGGCATCGCCCTTCCCGTCCGGCAGCCGGCCGGGCGGCGGGCAGGCGCGACGCCCGCTGATGACGCCAGATCGTGGCGGAGTCGCCGTAGTACTCGGAGGCCGGGAAAGCCGGTCACATGGGGAAGGGCGACAGCGTGATAGCAGCAGGACTGCTGTCGGGGAGGAACGTTGTTGAATAACGACGCGCCGTCGACAACCTGGCCGGGCAGTATGACGGCTGGGCGACGGGTACTCGATCATCAGATCAAGCTGCACCAATGGGCAAGGAACGAGCCGGATCGCCGGTTCGATGATGTATTCAACTTGGTCTGCGACCGGGCCACTTTGGTGGTGGCCTGGGAGCGGGTGTCTGGCAACCGGGGTGCCAGGACAGCAGGTGTGGATGCGGTCACCCGCTACTACGTCGAGGAACGTCATGGAGTGATTCCGTTCCTGGAGGAGCTTCGTTGCTCACTCAAGGACGGGTCCTTCACTGCGCTGCCGGTCAAGCAGGCGGTGATTCCCAAGAAGAACGGCAAGGTCCGGTACTTGGGCATCCCGACCTTGCGGGACCGCGTCGCGCAGATGGCGCTCAAGCTGGTCCTGGAGCCGATTTTCGAGGCCGATTTCTACCCGTCCAGTTACGGGTATCGGCCTGGGCGTCGGGCTCAGGATGCCATCGCCGAGATCCACCGCTTCACCCGCAAGCCGTCGACCTACGACTGGGTTATCGAGGGCGACATCAAGGCTTGCTTCGACAACGTCGATCACCACGTCCTGATGGATCTGGTGGCCGAACGGATCAAGGACCGCAAGGTTCTGCGGCTGGTAAGTGCGTTTCTGCGGGCCGGGGTTGTCGAGCTGCATGGTGGATTCGCGGAGACCCTCACAGGCACTCCGCAAGGAGGGGTCGCCTCCCCGCTGCTGGCCAATGTCTATCTCTCCGTTCTGGACCGGCATTTCTCGCGGATCTGGAACACCGAGATGAGTCCCGGATGGCGAAGGCTAGCCCGACGCCGCAAGGGGCAGCCGAACTACCGTCTGGTGCGATACGCCGACCTATGCCGAGTTCGGCATAGGTCGGCTTATGCCGTGTGCTGGGTTATGCCGACTGCGGCGGCAGCAGCATGACGGACCTGCGGTCTAGTTTCGAAAGCTTCAGCATAACCGGCGGTCTC
>NZ_JBSFUU010000169.1:0-5723 GCF_053591955.1 Streptomyces sp. NPDC002845
ACGTCGTCCAGGGCGAGCTGCAGTTGGCGTCCGTCCTCCGAGGCGGCACGGGTCGGGGAGCCCAGGATCGCCGCGCATCGCGCCGCGACCGGGGCGAGCCGCCCGTGGGAGACCTTCGGGCCGGCCGCGTGCAGCCCGACGCGTACGGCGTGGGCGCTCGCTCCGCGTTCTGCCTGCATCGCCCGTCGCCAGGACGCGTTCGTACTCATCCGGCTGCCAGATCAGAGTGCAGTTCGGTCAGCGCCGCCAGCACCCGCGTCGAGGGTCGCCATGCTCTGGACTCACCCTCACTCACCTCCTGACAACAATCCGAGGAGGTCAGCAGGAACGAATGTCCGAGAATCGTGGTCATTGTTCGAGTGAGAAGGGTCCGGAATCGGACATGGAGCCGTTTTCGGTTACTCGGGCCCGACGCGTGATGCTCATCACACAATGTGTAGCCAGAGCGTCACTTCGGGTTTGCGCAAACGGCTGAGCCTTTCAGCCGCTGCACAGGTGAGCGGCGTGGCGCGCCGCGTGCATGGCCTGGCGCAGGGGTGGCTGCGAAGCCCCGACAGCCACGTGAGCGTAATCGAACGGCTCCGTTCGGTGAGAATTCTGGTTCGGCGGATGCACGATCACGTCCTGCGGCACGCCATCGGAAGCAGAGGGCGCATGCCGGCGTCCCTGCGGGCCCGAAGGGAGAGGGGCCCGTCTTTCACGGGAGGGATGAAGGCCCTGTGTCGTTTCAGCTACTTGGGGATGTGGTCCTCGTGGTGCTCGCCGTGCGGGTGCTGGGCCGCGACGTGGTGGTGCTGCTGCGCCGCGCGGCGGCGGCCGGGGTGCGGGTGGGGGTCAGCGAGCTGCGCCGCGGCGACCATGAGGAGGGGCAGGCGTGACACGGGAATTCCCAGGACGTCCGGTGGGAGCCGCGCCGATGACAGAAAAGCTGCCGTTGGACTTCGAGGCGTTCCACCGGATGCACCGTCCTGCGTACGTGCGTTGGGCGAAGACGTACCTGAACAACAGGGCCGATGCCGAAGAGGCGGTCGACTGGGCCTTCGAGCAGCTGCTGGTGGCCTGGCCGGAGGTTCTGGCGAAGGAGAGTCCGGCAGCCTATGCCTGGCAGGTGATGAAGAACCGCACGGCCGATGTCGCCCGGGCCCGCGGCCGCCGTGAGGCACTGGTCGACACGGCGGCCTTCGAGACGGCCGCCCTGCGTGAGGCGGTCGACCCCATCGGGCAACTGGAGGAGAGCATGTGCCTCTACCAGGCCATCCAGGCCCTGCCCGAGCGCCAGCGGGACGTCATAGTCCTGCGCTTCAGCCACGGGCTGTCCGCCTTCGAGGCCGCCGACCACCTGGGCATCACGCCGGCGGCGGTCCGCTCCATCGCCCGCTACGCACGGCGCCGCCTGCAGGAAGCACTCGGGCTGGCCAAGGAAGGACACGCCGATGACATCGCACATTGACCGGCTGCTGGCCAAGGCCCGTCTGGTCAGCGAGCCCTACACCCAGGACGACATCAACGCCGCAGCACGCCGTGTCGCCGCACGGGTCGCTGCCCGCCGTGCCGATCCGCAGGCCCAGGAAAGCGGGCCCGCACCCTCCGGGCCGCAGGACCCCGCGGCGCACGCCTCCGCCGGAGCGGCGGCGCAGGATCTGCGCACCCTGTGCGAGACGGCCGTCATGAGCATCGGGGCCCTGGCGAGCCTGCGGCGCTTCGTGGCCCGCTCGCTGCCCGAACCGCCTGGAGCACGGGTGCTGGGATGCATCCTCCAGCTCACCGAGCAGGAAGACTCCGCACGCTCTTGGTGGCAGTACGCCGCCGGCGCCGGTGACAGTGCCGCCACCTACTGCCTGTATCTGCACCACCTGGCCCACGGTGAGCAGCACGAGGCGAACTGGTGGCGCATCCAGGCAGAAGCCGCTTCCCTCCCCGGCCAGGCAGAAGCCGGGCGGCAGGAGTTCGCCACGACTCTGCGCATCCTGCGTGGCCTGAAGACCGGCGAGGAGACGCAGGACCTCATCACCAGGACGATGCTGGTCAGTGCCGTCCTCGACTACGTACCCGCAGCGGTCGCCTACGCCGACGACGACCTGGACCTGCCCCTGCCCGATGCCGACTTCACCGACCGCATCACATCGCTGACCACCCCAGCCACCACCCACCCCGAACGCGCGCAGCCCCACAGCCCCCTCCCCCACCAGCCAGTCCCCTGCGGCGCGGCCTCATCGGCTGCGGCAGCCCATCCCACCAGCTTCACCGGCCAGCCATCCGCATCACCGGCCACGACCGCGTCCGTATGGCAGTGGAACGACAGCGGAGGCGCATTCGGCCACAAACAGCGCATCGGTAGCTTTGCCGCAGCCAAGCGCCGCGAAAACGCGTGGCAGGCGTTCTGGCAGCACTGCGAAGAGTGCGCCGACTGCGACCCCGCCGGGATCCCCTGCCCCGCCTACCAAGGGGCCCTGTGGTAGCCGCCTGCCCAGTGACTCGCGCAACACTCGCGGCGCTGATCGTCGCCCATGCCTTCTGGGCGGACTCGTCCCGACCGGCGTTCCCGCGGCCCGTGATGCGCTCAAGCACCACCACGAGCAGAAGACCGCCGACGCCTCCAGCCAGCCGCCGGCCTTCCCGGTGCCAGTCGGCCGTCACGCACGACCAGGTCCAGGACGTCTTCCACCGAGGCCGTCGTCCCCACTCAGTCAGGTGACGACGGCGGGATGGTGCGGATGAGACCGCAGGCAGGTTCCCACCTGCTGGACGACGCCTGGCGGCGCCCCTGAGCGCATGCCGAGGCCGCGGAGAGGATGGTCACCTCCGAAGAGTCAAGGGCTGTCCTAGGGCCGCCTGTTGCCGCATCGATGATGCCGAATCCAACCGGTGGGCAGGTCCATCGACGCAGCGCGGGCATCTTCTCCGAAGCTCCGGGTTGGCCTGCTGCGTCTTCCGCGC
The DNA here is from genome assembly GCF_053591955.1 of Streptomyces sp. NPDC002845. NCBI lineage: Bacteria > Bacillati > Actinomycetota > Actinomycetes > Kitasatosporales > Streptomycetaceae > Streptomyces > Streptomyces sp. NPDC002845. Next base: position 2,938 of record NZ_JBSFUU010000169.1, read on the forward strand.
TGGTCGGTGAATGAGCCTGCCCGTCGGTGGAAACTCGGTGGGCGCGGAAAAGGGGCGGGTGAAGTGTTCGCGCGACTGAAGAGAAGAGGGTCCTGTCATGGCTGACGACCTCATCACCATGGTCACCACCGACCACCGCGAGCTTGAGCGCCTCTTCGACATGATGAAGGAGGACCGGAGCTCCAGGCCGCTGGCGCTGCCGCTGGCCGTGGCCATGCTGGAGGCGCACAGCGAGGCCGAGGAGGACCGGGTGTACCCGGCCGTGGCCCGCGAGGCCGGTGAGAAGGACGAGGCCGAGCACGCCGCCGAGGAGCATCATCAGGCCGAGGATCTCGGCAAGCATCTGCTGGAGATGGACTGGGAGAGCAGGGAGTTCGACCGGGCCTTGGAGGACTGGACCAGCGCCGTTCTGCATCACGTCCAGGAGGAGGAGAACGAGATCCTGCCCGCGCTGAGTGAGGCCGTCGACTCCGATCGTCTGCGTGAGCTGGGCCTGCAGTTCGCCACCCGGCGATCGCGGAAGCTGACGGGCCAGCCCCTCAGTGCCGTCGGTGGCGACACCCGCGGTGGCGGTGGGGGTACCCGCGGTCCCGGTAAAGGCACCAGCGCCGGCGCCGGTCGTCAGGCGACCGAGGGGATGAGCCGGGCGGAGCTTTACGAGAAGGCGCGGGAGATCGGTATCGAGGGCCGGTCCTTGATGACCAAGGAGCAACTCGCCGAGCAGGTCAGCAAGGCGCAGAAGCGCAAGAAGCGCTGAACGCGCAATGCCGGGCATGGCCGATCGGGCGTGGCCCGGACCGGCCATGCCCGGCCCAGGTTTCCCCTGAAGGGCGGGTTGTTGTCCCGTCTCGAATTGTTGTCCCGTCGGCAACTCGGAAGCGGCCGTCAGCTGTCCTTGCCCATGGCCTTGCGTACGGCGTCCCGGGTGCGGTCGATCACCGCGGCGATCGGGCCCAGGGTGAGGTTCTTGACCGCCGACTCGGTGCCGGGGTGCAGGTGGGTCGGCGCCATCGCCTCGGCCGCGCGCAGGGCGGAGGCCATCGAGGCCAGGCGTGCCTTGTCCGCATGGCGGCGGATGTGGTTGAACTCGTAGCGTTCCTCGGCCCGCGCGTGCGCCATCACGTCCAGGCGCAGCGCGTGCAGCTCGGGCAGGAACTTCGGGTCGTCGGTGTTCATCCCGTCCAGGCGGGACAGGAGTTCCTTGGCCTTCCGCTTCTCGTGCAGACGGTCCTCCACGACCTTCTCGCCATCCGGTACGGACCGTCGCGTGAAGGGATGGACGCCTCCTCCTCGGCCGTCTCGTGCACGGCCAGCAGCCGGACCAGACTCAACAGGACATGATCAGGCCGGACCCACTGCGGCACGGCTCCCCGGAGATCGGGTAATCAGCAGACAGAAGGCAGCCGCGGGACGCCAGTGCGCTGCTCGACGCGCGTGCGCGGCACCAGGCGCCCGGGTCGGCCTGGGCGAAACAGCGCAATCGGAGCGGCGGCCGGCAGGTTCCGTACGGCGACCGGAACTGGGATCTGCGCCGGCCTGGCGCAGCAGCGGTGCCCTCCGGCGCCGACTGCACCGCCGACGCCCCGTAGCGGTGGTCATGAACGCCTGGTTCTGGAAGCGGCGAATTCGGGAGACCGAGAGCTCCCCTCAGAGGAGCACTTCGTGTCCGTGCCTCGGCGGCACCGTGGGTCTTCAGCCGGATCGGCCCATTGCCTTTCGGACCGCGTCGCGGGTGCGGTCGATGACGGAGGCCAGCGGGCCGACCGCGATGTTGGCTGCGGCGGTCTCTGCTCCCGGATGCGGGCGGGTGGGTGCCATGGCCTCGGCGGCTTTGACGGCCGTGGCCATCGCGGAGAGTTTTCCGGCGTCGGTGTGCTCTTTGAGCTGGGTGAACTCTTCGCGTTCTTCCGCCTCGGCATGTGCGATCACCGATTCGCGAAGGGCGAGGAAGCCGGGCATGAAGCCGGGGTCTTCAGGGTCCATGTCGTCCAGGCGGCTGAGTTGTTCCTTTGCCTGACGCTCTTCCTCCAGTCGTTCGGCGACGACCTGCTCGCCGCCGTCGAAGGCGCGGCGGGCCGTCGGGTGGACGACCTCTTCCTCTGCGGTTTCGTGGACCGCCAGCAGTCGCACGAGGCTGCGCCATGCGTCACGTCTCTGGTCGCCTGTGCTGTTGTTTACCTCCTCGAACAGTTCGCGGATGGCCACGTGCTGGGCCTTCAGCAGGGTCACCACGTCGTCGTCGGGTCCGATCTGCGAAGGCCGGTCGGTGTCCGCCATTTCTTGTCTCCCTACGCGTGGGACTGAGCCAGGGTTTCAGCCCGGTCGGTATTTCCTTGTCATCCCCGGCGCGGCGGCTTGCGCGGCGCGAAGGGATGGCATTTCACCCGCCCGGAGGAGGTGAGACACCGGTTGGTGGCCGACGCGCCGACACGGCATCTCCCATGAGCGAAGCCGGGCCCCCGACCCGGATCGCGCTGATCGGCGTCGAGGGCGACCCCTTGCCGGTGGAGTCAGGAAGTGGCGACCGGTGGATCGTTCGTGTCGATGCACCTCGCGAACCGTGGTCCTATCGACCGTAGGCGTCCGTTCGGGGCAGTGGGCCGACGCGCGGTCGGCGGCCGGGGCGGAGCGCGGCATGTCGCTCGCCCGGGCCGGTGGAGCCAGCCAGGGCGTCGACGACGGTTCCAGGTGTCGCCGACCAGGCACCAGGCCTTTCCGACCTGCTGGACCTGGACAGTCTCGTCGCGCATGCCGGATCCGTCGGTCTGATCGCGGGCGCGCTGCTG
>NZ_JBSFUU010000170.1:0-5442 GCF_053591955.1 Streptomyces sp. NPDC002845
CGAAATCCTCGATGTCTGCCGCAAGGAAATTCTCGCGTCACTGGCACACCACAACAGCGACCAGGTGGCGGCACGGAGCTCAGAAGCCTGACCGCAGCCGACCGACGCAAGCCCAGCTCAGTACCATGAGCAGCACGAGGCCGGCTCCCAGTCGCCTCAGTACGAACACCGGCAGGGCCACCCCGCCGCCCTTTCGGGCGATCTTCTTCAACGCGCGGTCCAGGCGCGGGGCGCGGGCGGCCAGCAGGCCCACGACCTCCCGGACCCACCGGCTCACGGTGGTGCGGTGCACCCCGTTCCCGCCGGCCAGATCGCCGGGCCGCTGGTCACAGCGCAGCACCGCCTCCGGAATCCCAGCAGCACGCGGTGACGGCAGCCCTCCGGCCGACCGCCCCACCCGTCCAGTCATGCGGGCATGAGCAGCAACGGCCGGATGACCTGTCATTTGGGGATTCGGGCCATGCCGCAGCCGAGGACTGCCCGGATGGTCACCTGGGCCTGAGGCTGGGGACGTGCGTCAGTGAGGCAGCAGGACGTCGACCTGCCTGCGGATGTCCTGCATGATCTCCTCGACGCTCAAGGCGATGTTCATGCTCGCCGCCATGCTGAGGAACATCACGGCGGACACGATGTGTGCCAGCGTCGCGGCGTCGCCCTCTGCGACCCGCTCGTCTCGGCGCAGCACGGCGGCGACGGCCTCCTCGGTCTGCGCGACGATGGCGAGTGCCGCGCCGTGCCGGGGCTCCTCGGGGTCGCCGAAGACCATCTCTCGCAGGTAGGTACGTCCGTTGTCGATCTGGGTGCGGTTGCACTCCACGATCGGCCGGACAATCGCCAGCACCGCGTCCAGCACGCCCGGGACGATCTCGGCGTCTGCCCGGCCCTGCTCGAGCGCTTCGGCGTACTTGGCGTTCTGCACGAGGAGGAGGAGTTCGCCCTTGGTCTTGGCATAGAGGAAGAGGGTCCCGGTGCCGATGTCGGCCTTGTCGGCGATCTGCTGGGTCGTGACCTCATCGATGCCGTGTTCGGCGAACAGCTCAGTGGCGGCAGCGACGATGCGGTCGAACTTCTCCTGCTTGTTCCGCTCGCGCCGTCCGACAGGCATGGTCGCGTCCTCCAGGAATAGATTCCGACTACAATCAGTTATGATTGTACTCAATATCATGTGGGCTCGAATGTGGCTCCGTTCATTCTCCCATCGCGGGGCGACGTGTCGTTGCTCCATCCGTGCGCAGCCACGTACTTCACATCCCCCTCGGAAAGTAGGAACCCATGCCCTCTCTCGATGGAGCAGTCGTCCTCGTCACCGGCGCCAATGGCGGTATCGGCACCCACTTCGTCCACGAGGCCCTGGCTCGCGGCGCCGCCAAGGTCTACGCCACCGCCCGTACCCCCCGCGCCTGGGACGACGAACGCATCGTCCCCCTGCCCCTTGACGTCACCGACCGCGCGTCGATCGCCGGGGCCGTCGCCGCCGCGGCGGACGCCACCGCGCTCGTCAACAACGCGGGCGCCACCCCGCCGAGCGCGAGCCTGCTGGACGTCACCGAGGCGGACATCCGGGCGAACATGGAGACGAACTTCTTCGGACCAGTCCTCCTTGCCCGCGCCTTCGCACCGATCCTCGCCGCCAAGCAGGGGTCGATCCTCATAGACGTGCACTCCGTTGCCAGCTGGTACGCCTTCGGCGGCGCCTACAGCGCGTCCAAGGCCGCACTGTGGTCGGCCACCAACTCTCTGCGCATCGAGCTCGCACCCATGGGCGTCCACGTGACGGGTGTGCACATGGGCTACGTCGACACCGACATGGCCGCGCACGCCGAGGGACCCAAGATGCTGCCGACGCAGCTGGTGACGACGGTCTACGACGCGGTCGAGGCCGGCGAGTACGAGGTCTTGGCCGACGAGTTGACCCAGGGGGTCAAGGCGGCTCTGAGCGGCCCGGTCGAGGCGCTCTACCCGGACCTGCGCGGCACGAACGCCTGAGCCTGTTCCTCGGTCCCGATGTGATCTCTTCACGTCGGGATCCCGTGATCCATGGCGTTCGAACAGTTGGCCGGCCGGTGTCGAGAAGGGGTGCACCGTCGCGGCCGTCGAGCCGTGGATGACATCGGCGGTCGATCCGGCAGCAGCCCGATCAGCAGCGGGGCACCACCGTGGTGACAGACCATCGCGGCTGTCCGGCCACGGGCTCAGGCGGTGCCAGGCACCGCGAGTTCGGCCCGGTCGGTGTCGGTGAAGCCTTGGTCAGGCCATGCTCGGCACGCACTCGTCCGCGCATCATCCGGTGTAGTTCGTCCAGCGACCGCCAGGGCACTTCCCCCGCCACCACTCGCAGCAGTGTCGGCGGGTACAGGCTGCGCCACTGGGTCGTGAGTCCTGGCCAATCGGTCCGTGGCCCGGAGAGGGCGCCGACGCGTTCGAATTCACCCGCGATGCTGGTGCGCCAGTCGACCACGGTGCCGAAGACGTCGGAAATCAGGTGGGCCCCGCGGCAAAAGAGGACGGACGCGGCATCGGCTGCGTCCGTCCTCGTTTTCTGATGGGTGTCAGCGCTGCTGGTTGGCGATGCCGATGTAGTGCCCGAGACGGTACTCGAAGTCGATGCCGGCCTGTTCGACGACGGCCTGCGTGCCTGCGGCCCGGGTGAGGAAACCGGGGAGGGTGAGGGAGTGGGCGAACTCGCCGTACGCGGCGACCAGGTCCGCGTCCGGGGGCAGGGACGCCCGGTTGATCTGGGCTTTGGCCGAGGCGAGTGAGGTGCGGTCGAAGGAGGCGAGCCGGGCGGCGACGGTGCCGACGAAGGCGTCGAGTTCGCTGTCCGGGAGGGCGCGGGTGACCCAGCCCCAGCGTTCGGCGGTGTCGGCGTCGTAGTCGTCGCTGGTGAGGATGGCTTCCAGGGCGCGGTCGCGTCCGATGGCCCGGGGCAGGCGTTCGCTGCCACCACCGCCGGGCAGCAGTCCGCTACCGACCTCGGGCTGTCCGAAGATCGCTTTCTCACGGCTGGCGTAGCGCAGATCGAGGGCGAGGGCGAGCTCGTTCCCGCCGCCGCGGGTGCGTCCACGGATGGCCGCGATCGTGATGTACGGCGCTTTGGAGAGTTCCAGGACCAGATTCGTCCATGCCGGCACCGCGTCCGGGTCCTCGGAGGCGGGGAAGTCGGCGGCGGCGGCCAGGTCGAAGTGGTTGTAGAAGAAGTCGGGGGTGGCGCTGTCGAACACCACGACCTGGATGTCCGGGTCGGTGGCCAGTTCGGTGACGATCTCGATGAGGCGCAGGACTGTCTCGCCGGCGATGAGGTTGACGGGCGGGTTGGCGAAGGTGATCTTCGCGATCTGCGGTGAGGTGCGCTCGTAGTGGATGGTGCTCTGCTGCTCGCTCATGGCTGGCTCCGGATGCGTGAGGGGTATCAGACGGCGATTGGGGTGCGAGGAGGGCAAGGAAGCCGGGGCGGATGGATGTGCTGAGCAGATCCGGCGGTCCCGCTTCCCGTCTGCGCTGCTCACTCCTGGTAGCGCGGGAGGATCTCGCCGTTCTTGACGTAGGTGAGAGTGGCGGTGACGTCGTAGGCGTGGATCGCGGAGACCTGCGGTGCCAGCCGGTTGGACAGGCCCTCGATCACGTGGCCGGTGAAGAAGGCGTCCCGTGCCGCGGTGTCGGTGAACCCGAGGCTGACCGAGGCGTGGAAGTGCTGGTCGTGGGGGTTGTCGTGGGCGACGTCCGGGGTGTCCCAGAGCTTTTCGATCCAGGGCAGGAACGTCTGCGTGCGCAGCTCCTTCAGCACTCCGGTGCCGGCGAGCGCGGGTGCGAGCTGCTCGTTGACGAGCTTCCGGAAGGCGCCGGCGCCGACCCCGTCTCTGCGGCGAAGGTAGATCAGCGCGCGGGCACCGACCGTCTGTCCGGGGCCTGCGACGTCGTACCACCGAGAGGAGTTCGGCGGGCCGGCGTAGAGCAGGGTGCGGCGGAACACGTTGATCTCGTCGGCGTAGGCCAGCTTCGTCTGCTCGCGCCCTTTCAGGGGCGCAAGCACCGATTGGAAGGTGACTTCCGCGACGCCGTCGATCTTCCGGTCGGCGGGGATCGCGGTCTGGACCCCGTCGACGGCCGGCCACAGGCCCGTGTTGCGCTCGGCGAGGTGGATCTGCCGGTACTCCTCCAGACCCGGGGTGGCGGAGATGATCCCTGAGTGCGGGCCCTTCCAGTGGTCCATGCCGGTCTGGCGGGGCCGGTCGGTGCGCACCCACAGCAGGATCGAGGAGGTGAGAGGCTTCTTCACTTCCGGGGGCGCGGCGACCGGTGACGTGCTCATGATGTTGCCCTTTTTTCCTGGTCAGGTGGTGGTCATCGAGCCAGGAACTCGACCGCGACGGGGGCGAACTCCTGGTGGTACTGGAAGATGCCGCCGTGCCCGGAGTCGGGGTAGATGATCAGCTCGCTGCCCTTGATGCGCCGGTGCAGGTCCTCCGACAGGACCGACGGCACCATGCGGTCGTTGTCGCCGTTGGCGATCAGGGTGGGCTGCGTGATCGACGACAGGTCGTCAGGGGCGGAGCGCCCCCACTTCTTGATGGCCTTCAGCTGCGTCTGGAACGCCTTGGTCTTGATGTCCGCGTCGCGGTCGACGGTGCGCTCCTTGAGCCGGTTGACGAACGCGCGTGCGGCGGGCTTGCCAGTGGCATTGCGGTTGAAGAACAGGAACTCCTTGGGGTCCGAACGGGTCAACGTGGCACGCAGGATGTCCCAGTAGGTGACTCTGGCGACCTTGTCCATGTCCTTGCCGCCCTTGGGCCCGGTGCCGGTGAGGACCAGCTTGCGGACAAGCTCGGGGTGCTTCACCACCAGGGCCTGAGCGACCATGCCGCCGAGGGAGAAGGAGAAGATGTCGATCTTGTCGTACCCGAGCGCCCTGATGAAGGTGTAGGCGTCGTCGGCCATCGCCTCGACACTGTCCGGCACCTGACCGGTGGATGCCCCGACACCGCGGTTGTCGAAGGCGATGACGTGACGGCCCTTCGCGATGGGATCGATGATGCGGGGGTCCCAGTTGTCCAGGGTCGCGGCGAGGTGGACGAAGAAGACGACGGGGATGCCGCCCTTCGGTCCCAGCTCGCGGTAGGCGTAGGTGACGCCGCCGGCGCTGACGGTGCGGGCCGGGGCCTGCGCGTAGGAGGTGATGACGGCTTCGTTCGGGGTGTCGGTGCTGCTCATGACGGAGTCTCCTTGCGTGTGCTGTGTCGCTGTGTGTTTCGTGTCGCCCGTCGCGGTTGCGGCGGGTCAGCTGTTGCCGATGACGGCCTTGCCGCGGATGCCCCCCTGGGACAGGGACTGCAGCGCGTGCGGGGTCTGATCGAAGCCGACCACCTTTCCCACGACCGGGCGCACCACGCCCTGGTCGACGAGGGTGGTGATCTGGCGGAGCTGGTCGCCGCTGGCGCGCATGAA
>NZ_JBSFUU010000171.1:0-5405 GCF_053591955.1 Streptomyces sp. NPDC002845
GCAAAACCCGCGACACCACCACCGGCCTGACCCACATCGGCGCCCGCGAATACGACCCCACCCTCGGCCAGTTCATCAGCGTCGACCCCATCCTCGAAACCGACAAACCCCAAACCCTCAACGGCTACTCCTACGCCGCCCAAAACCCCCTCACCAACTCCGACCCCACCGGCCTCGTCCTCGACTGCGGCAATGCCCTCGGCGCAGCCGCAGCCTGCCCCACCCGCCCCGACGGCACCGAAGGCAACGGACGCCCCAACGAAGGCGCCTCCAACGACTCCGGCACAGCCAACGCTGGAAGCGGAAAGGAAACCGGGGGCAGTGTCGAATACGCAGCTCCAGCGGAAGCGGGCTGCGGGTTCTGGGATGTCAAGTGTGGTTGGAATCAGTTCTGGCGCAGCGACTGCGGTTTCTGGGACGTCAAGTGTGGACTCCGGGAAAACTATGAAGCTTGGAAGAACGTTGTCGCTCCCGACATGGAGGAAGTTGAAGCCTGCGGGGGCGGTGAAGTCGCCAGCTGTGGATGGCTTTTGGCGGGTTTTCTTCCAGCGGGGAAACTGAAGAGGCTAGGGAAGCTCCTAGGGGAAGGGAAGAATGCCCAAAGAGCTGCTGAGCTGATCGGTGAAGCGGTCAATCTCGTTGGGCAGATATCGTATGGCGAGGGGCATCTGAGCAAGGCGGTGCAACTGCAGCGCCTGATTGATAAGAAGAAGAATGGTAACTACGCGTCGGCTCTACTGGATGACGGGACAACCATTGTTGCCCATTCCGACAGCGTGCTGCATTCGGAGGAGCACTTGCTCAACAGGGCGGGGGCGCGAAAGATCGTGGCTGTATACTCGGAGCGAGAACCATGTGGGTCCGGTCATAACTGCTCATCGCAGCTCAGGTCCGCCGGGGTGAAAAATGTCAGCTGGTCGTTCCCCTGGAATGACATCGGGGGCGAAGGTAGGGCTAGAGCGAACAGGGACCTTAGTGCTGCGATACGTAGCCTATTTAATGGTGGCTAGTGTCGCACGTCCTAGTTTGATCTAATTATGGTCCGATAAAAGTCGGGCCATGTCCTCTTGTGTCGTATTTTAATGGGAGCTTCTGTGGATCTTCGCCTTATCAATATTCCGGTTGAGGGTGGCGTCTTTGAGTTGACTGTCCCCAATGAGTTCTTCGCGTACCGATCGCTTGATTCGGCTCAGCGGGTCCGCTCGGATTCCCGGAGGTCGTTGATCCGATTCGGTGCTGTCGGAAGAGCGGCCTCTGTCTTTATCGATGAAGAATCCGACGAGGTCTTGTCGGGTGTGCATCCTGACGATGCTTCATTGGTTAATTCTTCGGTCGCTCAATTCGTGGATTGCGTTCGCAGGGTGGGCGACGCCTTCCCCTTCTATTCTGCGGATTCTGATTTTGAAGAATGGGAGGCTGCTGCACAAAGAGTGCAGGACATTATTTGCGAGGTTGACTCGGCCGCCTATAGGGAAGGGTCCTTTTGGTATGAATTTAGGTGGGATGTTTCCATGGGTGATTTCCACGACTGAGCCTTTTCGGGTGTGTACTGTGAGGATCGGGGCGCCGTGAATTTGACTGTCGCTCGTGCACTGGTCGATCTCGTCGTATCTATCGAAATGTCGGATGGAGAGGCGATTTCGATCGATGCCTCGACATCCCTCATCGAAGATGTCGTAGTAGCTCTCGGCGGTTTGTCAGGCCCGGAGCGGGAAGAGTTTATCGCGGTGATCAATCAAATGGAGAGCGAAGCCCACACGGGAGAACGTCGGCAAATTCTGCAAGATCTCCCAGAAGGGCTCGGAATCTCTGATTGACATCCACCTGGCGGTCCGTCATCGAAGGGCCTGTGACGTGGTTGAGATCGAGACGTTCCTGAAGGGTGTGGACGGCGGGTTCGTGCAGGTGGAAGCCTGCCGTACCTCGCCGCCCGACCTCGATTACATCGAGGGTGCCATTCGCCTGGTAGTCGATGGAGTGGAAATCATCGGCCTGAAACAATGGGACTACGTTGACCAGCTCTGGTGTTATATCGCCGAGATGGTGGCGCAATTGCGGTCGTCGGATTACGCGGAGACGTATTTTCCGGATCAGCCGATCAAGCTCTCTTTTCGGGTTGCGGGGTCTCGCGTCTTGGTATCTGCTGATGTCGGCGAAGGTGTACGGCGAGTGAACGCTTCATCCGCAGAGTTCTTGACCGCCGTTAAATTGGCTGGGTTGAGCTTCTTCGAGAAAATGTCCGAACTCGCTCCTGGTAGTTCGTATGACGAGGCGCAGCAGCAGTTGTCAGCGTGACCAAGCCATAGGCCCCGCCGGGAATGCTTGAATCCGGCGGGGCCTATGGGGTTCTTGACGACAATGTCAGCGGACGGGTGTTGCACAAGGCGGCTGGCCGTCGCTGTCGCGGGACTCGCCGACGATCTCAGCTGAGGCGTGAAGGGCGCGGCCGAGGAGATCGATGGCGTCACGCGGGAGGCGGAGTCGGACGTGGGCGTAGACGGTGGCAGTAACGCCGATGTGGGCGTGGCCGAGGAGTTCCTTGATCACGACGAGTTCCACCCCTGCTCCAGGAGGAGGGGCGCCGATCAAGATGATCAATCGCACGCTCAACGGGAAGACGGCCGATGGTGAGTACTCTCGGCAGTTCAATGCAGTGGTCGGAACTTAAGGCTGATGGGACTCCGCAGCACCATCATCGAGTTATTGTGCGGGACGGCAAAATGATCACAGCCTATCCATCCGACCGCTGATCCAGGAGTCAAGCCGTGGGAGTCGATGTGATGCTGATGAAAGTGCATCAGCCCGGAACAAGTCGGAAGCGGCGTCAACTGATTGAGGCCGATGTTTTCTTGGACGAAGACGAGAGGTTTTCACAGCTCTGCACCGAGAGTGGTCTACCTATGCTGAGTAGGGTCGACTCTTACGGATCGCTGATTCTCACATCAGTTGAGATGGGGCAGTTGATAGACGAGGTCAACGTGCTTCGAGGCCGGGGCGACTCCGAAGTGGACCGAAGGATCCTTGAAAGGGTTGGTCAACTCGCACGCAGGTGCGCAGAGGACTCGTCGATGGAACTTCACTTTGAAGGAGAATGAGGATCCGCTCTGCGAGGCAGACTGTGGTCGTGCCGCACTACCGGGAGCGGTGAGGAGAAGTCGTGAGGTGAAGTGGCCCTACGGAGTTTTCGAATTCCGTGAGACCATCAAGCGTTTGAGCGACGACGTCAGAGGGAGAGCGCTGGGGCAGGTGGGTCGCCAGGACGCCCCTCGGCGCAGTCGAGAGCGGTCGATGGCCCGCGGACCCCCATAAGCTCAAGCGTGCCCTGGAACGGATCGAATAACTGGAAGACGTGTCGCGCGCCTTGAACGCGCTACTGTAAGCCTCGAACGGATTTACGCCTGCCGACCTGACGATGCACCATGCCACCGCGCCCACCCACCTTGAGAGTGGCTCAGCAGTTCGGGCTGAACCGCCGGGACTTCACGCTGCGTATGAGGTGAGCCAGCGGGGCGGTGGCGGTGGTGAGTTCGGTGGTTGGGTCATCGCTTTCGCGGAGGCGGATGTGGTCTTCGTTGGCGGCTGCCACTTCCACGCAGGTGTTGCCATCACCGCCTTCTGAGAAGGACGACTTCTGCCAGCGGGCGGCCTGGGTCATGGTGACGCCTCACAGATCCTTTGTGACTTGGTGGATGAAGTCCCGTGACGCTAGCGGGTCGAGCGCTGCCTTCTCCACCTTACGGAACAGCCTTCGGAAGCGCTCCAGCTGGGTTTCCGTGTCCAGGAAGGCAGTGCCGTGGGGTGAGTCCCGGAGGACCGTGTCCAGCCGGGGAACCGGCCCGCCCACGTGCATCATCGCGCTGCTGGCGCCGGCGAAGCCGTCCGTGTCGAACGGGATGACGCGTACCTCCGTTCTCTCTTCCTCGGTGTGCTTCAGGATTTGGAGGAGTTGGGTTCGGGCCACCTTTCGGTCGGCGACGCGCATCCTCAGGGCCGACTCGTGGATGATCGTCTCGTACGGTGCGGCCGAGCCGCCTTCAATAGCCGCCCGGCGTCTCATGCGGTGCTCAATGCGGGGGGTCAGCTCGCTGTCGGGCAGCTCTGGGACCATGTACCCGAAGACGGCACGTGCATAGTCCGGGGTCTGCATCAGCCCCGGCACGTGAGTGATGACGACCTCACGTAGGAAGGTCGCATGATGCTCCAACTCGGCCACGTCGAGGAAGACCGGCGGCAGGACCCCTCGGTATTCCTCCCACCAACCCCGTGTGCGGTCGGCTGTCATCGTTACCAGGGCTTCGATCAGAGCTTCATCTGCGCAGGCACAGTGAGCCGCCAAGCGGCGCAGACGTTCCTCGCTGATCCCGGAACTGCCTGCCTCGATCTGGCTCATGTGAGTCGAGCTTGAGCCGAGGAGGCCTGCGATCTCCTTGGCCGACAGGCCTGCTGCCTCCCGCAGTCTGCGCAGTTCGGAGCCCAGGCGCACTTGGCGCGCGGTGGGCCTGGTCCGCATCGTCATCCGGACTTGGTCTCCTCGACGGTGGTGTCTCTTGGGGTGGTTGGGCACCTCGTTCGGGTGTCAGATTACGCGAGCGGCTTGCGAGGGTAGGAATTACTACCCTACTGTCGGTGACGCGACGCACACACTGCGGCCCGGGACTCCGGAAGCGCACCGCTCCGTCCTGCCGCGACGGCTGCGGCATGACACCGCCCGCTACCCGCAGCTCACCCTCAACCCCACCCCTTCTACCAGGAGTTGACGCATGCCCGAAACCGAACCCTGGGAGTACTCCCTCGCTATCCCCAACGACCCCCGAGCCGTCACCGTCAGCCGCCGTACCCTCCGCCTGATCCTCACCATGCACGGCCTGATCAGCCTCGTCGACGTCGCCGAACTCCTCGCCGCGGAGCTGGTCTCCAACGCCGTATGCCACACGAAGGGGCCCGCGGTCCTGCGCGTGTGCTGGTCGGCCGGTGTGCTGCGGATCGGTGCGTGGGACGCCGATCCTCAACCGCCCGAATCACCTGGGCGGTTGGAGGGACTCGTCGACTGCGAGCAGGGACGAGGTCTTGCCCTTGTCACGGCCTGCGCCGATCTGTGGGGGTGGCAGCCGCTGTCCCGACAAGGCCAGCGGGGCAAGTACGTGTGGTTTCACCTGGCCGCCAAGTAGAAGCAGGCAAGTCCCGGGCGGCCGGACTCGCCCCTCGGCCGTACGGACTGGCCGTTCAGGCACGCGGTCTACGCCGCGGCGGGCGAGGAAGTGGTCGACGACCACGAGTTACACCGGTGACTCGACGGCGGCGACTGCGGTGAAGGCGGGGGCGCCGGCCACGCTGGAGTACGCCACCCACTACAACCTCGACGGTACCCGGCAGTTCATCGAGGAACCCGCACTCGGCGGCCTGCC
>NZ_JBSFUU010000172.1:0-5355 GCF_053591955.1 Streptomyces sp. NPDC002845
GATGAACCACCCACCCAGCCGCACCTACCCGACCCACCCCGGGGGTCTGGGGGCGCAGCCCCCAGGGATGGGACGGGTAGGGGCGGCGGGGGCGAAACCAACTCACCCCCGCCACCGCACCGCCCACACACCCCTCCCAACCCCGGCACCCCGCCCCACTCAGCGGTACCCTGACCAGGCCGCATCAAGGCTCACCACGCACCCCGCCCCGAAGGGACCCGACATGCCGCTCGAAGCCGGCCTCCTGGAGATCCTCGCCTGCCCGGCGTGCCACGCCCCCCTCAAGGAGGAGGACACCGAGCTGGTCTGCACGAGCCAGGACTGCGGCCTCGCCTACCCCGTCCGGGACGGCATCCCCGTACTGCTCGTCGACGAGGCCCGCCGCCCCGCGTAAGCCGCACGCACCCACACAAGCCGCACCCGCCCACGCGCACCCACGCACGCGCAACGAAGACCCCGGGCGACAAGGGCAACCCGGCGATCGGAGGCTGCCGCCCATGCTCGACGAATCGCTGCTCGACACCCCCGACGCCCTGTCGGAGGCCGACCGCCGCAGCCTGCTCCGCGGCGCCGCCGAGGCCGGCGCCCGCGTCCGCACGGCCATCCGCCTCGGCACCGAGGCCGGCATCCCCCGGCTGAAGCCGGACGGCCGCCCCCGCGCCGTCCTGATCGCGGGCCCCGGCATGGCCTCCGCGGGCGTCGCCGACCTCCTCGGCTCCCTCGCCGGCTCCGGCTGCCCCGTGACCCGTCTGCACCCCTCCGGCGTCGCCCCCGCCCCGGGCGCCCTCCGCTGGGAACTCCCCGGCTGGGTCGGCCCGGTCGACCTCCTCCTGGTCGCCACCCCCGACGGCTCGGAACCCGGCCTGTCGATCCTCCTCGACCAGGCGTACCGCCGAGGCTGCGCGGTCGTCGCCGTGGCCCCCGCCCACACCCCCCTCGGCGAGGCGGTGGAAGGCACCCACGGCCTCTTCGTACCGATGGCGACCACCCCGTACGAACAGGACGCACCCCTCGGCGCCTCCGCCCCCGGCCTCCTGTGGGCCCTGCTCACCCCAATGCTCGCGCTCCTCGACCGAACCGGCCTGATCACGGCCCCGCCGGAGGCCCTGCACAAGGTCGCCGACCGCCTCGACCAGATCGCCGAGCGCTGCGGCCCGGCCATCGCCACGTACAGCAACCCCGCCAAGAGCCTCGCCGCCGAGCTGGCCGAGTCGCTCCCGGTGATCTGGACCGAGGGCACCGCCGCGGGCCCCGTGGGCCGCCGTTTCGCCGCCGCGCTGGCCGAACTGGCGGGCCGCCCCGCCCTCGCCTCCCAGCTGCCCGAGGCGCTCGCCTCGCACACGGTGCTGCTCTCCGGCGCCCTCGCCGCGGGCGCCGACCCCGACGACTTCTTCCGTGACCGTGTCGAGGAGCCCGCCGCCCTCCACGCGCGCGTGGTGCTCCTCCGCGACCGGCCCACCGGCGGCCTCAGCGCCGCCCCCGCCGCCCGTGACCTGGCCCTCAGCCACGACACGCCGATCAGTGAACTGGAACCCGAAGAGGGCGGCGACCTGGAAACCCTCGCCGAACTGATCGCCGTCACGGATTTCGCCGCCGTCTACCTGGCACTCGCCTCCGGGGCCTGATCCCTGCCCCGACCGCTTTGATCGGCGTATACGCGCGACGAAACGCGTACGACGCTGCGGCCCACCCGACCGCGTACGGAGAAAGAAACACCATGGACCGCCTCGACAACACCGTCCGCCCCTACGCCTGGGGCTCGACCACCGCCATACCGCAGCTCCTGGGCGTGGAACCCACCGGCGAACCGCAGGCGGAGATGTGGATGGGCGCCCACCCCGGCGCACCCTCGCGCACCGCGCGCGGCCCTCTCACCGAGGTCATCGACGAGGCACCAGAGCGTGAGCTGGGATCTCGAACGGTCGCCAAGTTCGGCGCCCGCCTCCCCTTCCTCCTGAAGATCCTCGCCGCCGGTGCCCCCCTCTCCCTCCAGGTCCACCCCAACCTCGAACAGGCGAAGGAGGGGTACGAGGACGAGGAGCGCCGCGGCATCCCGGTCGACGCCGGCCACCGCAACTACAAGGACGCCAACCACAAGCCCGAACTGATCTGCGCCCTCACGGCGTTCGACGGCCTGTGCGGCTTCCGTGCCCCCGACGAGGCCGCAGAACTGCTCGCGGGCCTCGACGTCGACTCCCTCAAGCCGTACGTCGACCTGCTGCACGCGCACCCCGAAGAGGCCGCCCTGCGCGAGGTGCTGACGGCGGTGCTCTCCGCCGACCCGGAGGCGATGGCCCAGTCGGTCACCGAGGCCGCGGCCGCCTGCGCCCGCCTCGGCGGCGCCTACGCCCCGTACGCCGACATCGCCCACCACTACCCGGGCGACCCCGGCGTCATCGCCGCCATGCTGCTCAACCACGTCCGACTGCAGCCCGGCGAGGCCCTGTTCCTCGGCGCCGGCGTCCCGCACGCCTACCTCAACGGCCTCGGCGTCGAGATCATGGCCAACTCCGACAACGTCCTGCGCTGCGGCCTGACCCCCAAGCACGTCGACGTCCCCGAACTCCTGCGCATCGTCCGCTTCGAGGCCACCGACCCCGGCGTCCTGCGCCCCGAGGCGTCCCCCGAGGGCGAGGAGGTCTACGAGACACCCATCGACGAGTTCCGCCTCTCCCGCTACGTCCTCCCCGAGGGCGCCGCCCCGCACGACCTCACCCGCCCGACCCCGCAGATCCTGCTCTGCACGGCCGGTTCCGTCCACGCGGGCGAACACACGCTCGCCCCCGGCGAGTCCGTCTTCGTCCCGGCAGGCGAAAAGGCCGAAGTGTCTGGTACGGGCACGGTCTTCCGCGCGACAGTCGTGGCCTGAGCGACGCCCGGGACGCCTGAACGCCGGTCCGGCGCGCCGCTGTCGGACCGGGCTGCAACAATGCCCCCTGCAAAAGGCGGGCAAAGCCCGGCCGACCATGGACAGCAGGGCGAAGGGACACCCCGGAGACATGAGCGCGTCAGGCGGCACCAAGGCGATCGTGGCGGCACTCGCCGCCAACCTCGCGATCGCGGTAGCGAAGTTCGTGGCGTTCCTGTTCAGCGGCTCGTCATCGATGCTCGCGGAGAGCGTGCACTCGCTCGCGGACTCGGGCAACCAGGGCCTGCTGCTCCTCGGCGGGAAGAAGGCCAAGCGCGAGGCGACCCCGCAACACCCCTTCGGATACGGCCGAGAGCGCTACGTCTACGCCTTCCTCGTCTCCATCGTCCTCTTCTCCGTCGGTGGCATGTTCGCCATCTACGAGGGCTACGAGAAGATCAAGCACCCGCATGAGATCGACCACTGGTACTGGCCCGTCGGCGTCCTCATCTTCGCGATCATCGCGGAGACGTTCTCCTTCCGGACGGCCATCCAGGAGTCCAACGCCCTGCGCGGCAAGCAGTCCTGGAAGGAGTTCGTGCGGCACGCGAAGGCCCCCGAGCTGCCGGTCGTCCTCCTGGAGGACCTCGGCGCCCTCGTCGGCCTGATCCTCGCCCTCGGCGGCGTCGGCGTGGCCCTGCTCACCGGCGACGGCGTCTGGGACGGCATCGGCACCCTCTGCATCGGCGTCCTCCTCATCCTCATCGCCATCGTCCTGGCCGCCGAGACCAAGTCCCTGCTCCTGGGCGAGGCCGCGGGCGCCGAAGACGTCACCAAGATCGAGAAGGCCGTCGTCGACGGCGACACCGTCACCGGCATCATCCACATGCGCACGCTCCACCTCGGCCCCGAGGAACTCCTCGTCGCCGCCAAGATCGCCGTCCAGCACGACAACACCGCCGTCGAGATCGCCTCCGCCATCGACGCCGCCGAGTCCCGCATCCGCCAGGCCGTCCCCATCGCCCGCGTCATCTACCTCGAACCCGACATCTACAGCGAGACCGAGGCTGTCAAGGGCCCCGACCCCGAAGCCACCCCGGGCGGCCCGACCCCGACCACCGAGCACTGATCACCGCTCGTACGAGACTTTTCCCGCGCGAGACCGGGGCCCGCCGAGCTTCTCGGCGGGCCTTTTCACGTCGTACGGCCGACTACATGCCGTACGACCGCCGGAAGCGCGCTTACGACCGCCGAAAGCACCCATACGACAGACGAAAGCACCCGTACGACCGCGAACGCGCCGTTCGACGAGGCTCGGGCCCCGGAAGCCGTCCATCCTTGGCCGGATCTGTACGGAGGCGGACTGGGGCCCGCCGGGCCGACCGGTGTAGCTTGGGTCGGAGCCAGACGTCGCTGCTGATGGCGGTCGGGCGGTCCCGATGCGGACCGACCGAGGGAGAGAGGGCCTCCGACGGACTGCGCTGCGCGCACCGGAGCACGACGCCCGTGCCCCGCCGGGGCAGACCTGTGCCCACCGCCGCGCAGACCAGCCGTACCCACCCTCGACCCGAAACCGAGGAGCAGCCCGCAATGACGACTGTCGACAAGCGACAGGACTTCAAGGTCGCCGACCTCTCCCTGGCCGAGTTCGGCCGCAAGGAGATCACCCTCGCCGAGCACGAGATGCCCGGCCTGATGGCGATCCGCAAGGAGTACGCCGAGACGCAGCCCCTGGCCGGTGCGCGCGTCACCGGTTCCCTGCACATGACGGTGCAGACCGCGGTACTCATCGAGACCCTGGTCGCCCTGGGCGCCGAGGTCCGCTGGGCCTCCTGCAACATCTTCTCCACCCAGGACCACGCCGCCGCCGCCATCGCCGTCGGCCCCAACGGCACGCCCGACAACCCCCAGGGCATCCCGGTCTTCGCCTGGAAGGGTGAGACCCTTCAGGAGTACTGGTGGTGCACGGAGCAGGCGCTGACCTGGCCGAACACGCCCACCGGCGGCCCGAACATGATCCTCGACGACGGCGGTGACGCCACCCTCCTCGTCCACAAGGGCGTCGAGTACGAGAAGGACGGCAAGGTCCCGGACGTCGAGACCGCCGAGTCCGACGAGCACCGCGTCATCCTCCAAGTGCTCCACCGCACCCTGGGAGAGAACCCCCAGAAGTGGACCCAGCTGTCCTCGGAGATCCGCGGCGTGACCGAGGAGACCACGACCGGTGTGCACCGCCTGTACGAGATGCAGCGCGACGGTGTCCTGCTGTTCCCGGCGATCAACGTGAACGACGCGGTGACGAAGTCGAAGTTCGACAACAAGTACGGCTGCCGTCACTCGCTGATCGACGGCATCAACCGTGCCACCGACGTGCTGATCGGCGGCAAGACCGCCGTCGTCTGCGGCTACGGTGACGTGGGCAAGGGCTGCGCGGAGTCCCTGCGCGGGCAGGGTGCCCGCGTGATCGTCACCGAGATCGACCCGATCTGCGCGCTGCAGGCGGCGAT
>NZ_JBSFUU010000173.1:0-5313 GCF_053591955.1 Streptomyces sp. NPDC002845
GGCAGAGCTGATCGACGGCTGCCTCACCGAGACCGGATTACTCATGGGCGCCGGATGATCTACCGGCCCGCCACTGCGAGTTCAACCTCAGTAGCCTCCTCCGACTATCCGATCCGGCATCGGACATGCGAAGAGTGATGGGGAGTGTCTGCCATGAATGCATCGAGCGCCCTGACGGAAAATGACACCGGTGGGCGCGTAGCCACGTCGCGCGAGTTGAGCCCGGGGGAACGCTGGTACTGGATCATCGATCAGCTCTCCACGCTCAACGTCTGCGCCCGCGTCCGTAGGGGGAGCTCTCGGCGGAGGTGCTGCGCACCGCACTCGGCGCGCTGCAGGACCGGCATCCGCAGCTGCGGACGGCCATAGCGGACCCGTCGCCGCAACCGGCGGGCGGCGGGCCGCGGTTCGTGCCGACGGACCTGCCGATTGTGCTGCGCGAGGTGCACCTGACCGGCTCCGAGGACTCGCGATAGGCGAGTGAAGTGGACGGCCACGAGCTGACGGATCCCCTTGACTTCAGGTCCGGCCCGCTGGCCCGCGCCGTCTTCATCAGCGGGCCGGAGCAGATCCACGACCTCATCCTCACCGTCGGGCACTGCATTGCGGACGGGACGACCGCACTGTCCCTGCTGCGCCAGTGGGTACGGCTTGCCGCCGCGCCGCCGGCGCCCGGCCGGACGGCCGTCGCGCGCGGCCCCGTTCCGGAGCCGTTCGAAGCCCTCTTCCCGGAGCGCTTTCGCGTGGCGTCCCACGCGCTGTCCGGCGAGCAGGCGGCCGACGGGGCAGACACCGCGGCGGCCACGGACGACGTGGGCCGGCTGGAGCCGGAGCGATTCGTGCCCTTCGACCAGCGTCGGACGCGGATGCTGCACCGGTCCCTGCCAAGCGACGTGCTGGAAGGGCTCACGCTCGCGTGCAAGCGGGAAGGGGCCACGCTGCACGGTGTGCTGGCCGCGGCGATGGCCTGTGCGGTGGCCCGCGACGCCACAGCCGCGCCACCCGCGCACTTCGCGGTCGGCTCCCCGGTCGCCCTCCGGGACGAGCTTCGGCGTGCGGTGTCCGAGGACGAGGCCGGCTGCTTCGTGTCGGCGTTGCACTCAGTGGTTCGCTATCAGCCCGACGACCTCTGGTCGATGGCTCGGTTCATCAAGGACGACATCGCCGCGCGCAAGAAGCTCGGCGAACAGTATGAGGTGTTCAGCCTGCTCGCCGCCCAGGGACCGGCCGGCGTCGCCGACAGCGAGCCCTTCGTCCGGCACTTCGAGGAACACGGACCTTTCAACTTCTTCGTGTCCAACATCGGGCGATTCGCATTTCCCACTGAGCTCGGCGCCTGGCGGCTCTCCGGGGCGCAGTTCGTGGGCGGGATCTCGGTGGTCGGCTACTTCGGATCCTCGGTGACCACCAGCCAGGGTCAACTCTCGTGGAATTTCACCTATATCGATGGGGCCGTGTCCCGGGAGCGTGCCGAGCGCCTCGTCGACGACAGCGTCAGGATGGTGATCGCGGCGGGGGAGTAGCACGAGAACGAGCCGGCCGCGGCCACATCGGGGATGAGCCCGGTGGCCGCGGCCGGCTGCTTCATGCGTCAGCCGAGCTTGAGGGCCAGCTGAACTCCCTGGTGGACCGGGAGCGTGAGGGAGAGGTATCCGTTGGCCGGGTCGTTGATGTAGTCGCGGAACTCCTCGTAGACTCCGCGGCCGATGTCGAGGTCGACGTCATCGACAACCACCAGGGCGCCTGGCCGCAGCCTAGGTTCCACGATCTGGAGTATGGGGAGCCGGAGATCGAGCCATCCGTCGAGCAGCAACAGGTCGACCGGCTCGGGCAGTTCCCGCAGTGTCTCCCGGGCGTCACCGAGCCGCAGGTCGACGAGATCGCCGAGCCCGGCGGCGGCGAAATTCTCCGTCGCCCGTCGTGCCTTGTCCTGCTGCAGCTCGGTCGTGATCACCTGACCGCCGTCGTTGTCGCGCACCGCGGCCGCCAGATAGAGCGTCGAGATCCCGAAGGAGGTGCCGAACTCGACGACGGTCCGTGCCTTGACGGCCCTGGTGAGCAGGTAGAGCAGTCGCCCGCCCTCCCTGGACACGGACATGATGATGTCCTTCGTGCGTTCCGCCATCTCGGCGGCGCTCATCCCGACGGGAAAGTCACCGCCCAGATCCACGCCGGCCGCCGCCCATTCGGCCGCCAGATCCTGCTTGTCCTCGGCTGTCAGCAGCCGGTTCAGGGTTGATGCGACAGCGTCCGATTCCAACGTCGAAGACATGGGCACAATGCTCCTTGTTCTGGTGGCTGCGGCGCTCGCCGAGCCACCGGTTCAGGGGATCAGGACGGTCTTGCCGGGCAGCTTCTGGGCGGCGAGCTCCTCGTGGACAGCGCGCAGCTCGGTCAGGGGCCGCCGCTGGGCCACATGGATCTTCAGGTCACCGGCGTCCACCCGGGCGACCAGTTCGGCCAGTTGTCCCGCGTCGCTGCGCCCGAAGACCTGCAGGTTGCGCACCCCGCGCTCGGTGTGCGCCAGGCCCGGGGGAACGGTGTTGGCGAAGGCGCCGCCGTCGACGACCAGATCCGCCAGCTGCGTGAGCTCTGCCGGGGCGAGGAACACCAGGTTCAGCACCACGTCGAACTGCTCGCCGGCCACCGCCTCCTGGAGCGCAGTGGCGGTGTAGTCGATGATCCGCTCGGCCCCGTAGGACCGGACGCGGTCACCGCTGCCGGCGCCGGCGGTCGCGGTCACCGACGCGCCGGCCTGTGCCGCGAGCTGGACGGCGTACCCGCCCACCGCGCCGCCGGCGCCGTTGATGAGGATGCTCTGGCCCGCTGTCAGTGCGACGTGCTCGAACAGCGCCTGCCAGGCGGTCAGCGCGACGGACGGCAGTGCCGCGGCACCGGACAGGTCCCCCGTACGCGGAGCGGCCGTCAGCGTCTTCGCGGGTGCCACGGCGTACTCGGCGGCAGCGCCGGGCCCGTCGATCGGCAGCCATGCCACCACCGCGTCGCCCACGCTCCAGTCGCTCACACCGTCGCCGACCTCGGTGATGACACCTGCGACGTCGTAGCACGGCACGTGCCTTCCGCGCTGAGCGGGCCTTCCGTACACGTCACCTGGAGCACCCGCCGTGGGCTCTGCACCCCGCAACGACGGTCATCCCTACCAGAACGCCGCCGTGCCTGTGGATGAACACAGCACACGTGGAGTGGCCTCTTGGGAATGGGGATTCCTACGGTGGCGGGACCATAAGCCGAAGTACCAACCGCGACCTGGACAAGGAGTCCACCCATGGACCACGGGCCCTCTGCACACGCAGGCCACGGCAGTCACGAGATGGGCGGTGCCGTGTCCTCGCTGGACACCTGGGGTGCCGTCGTGTTCATCGGCTGGGCCGTGGCCATGTGGGCGGCAGTTGTCGTACTCGCCTACGCAAACCGTGGACCTGTCCGCCCCTGGCTGTACAAGACCGCGGTCGCCGTCATCGGTCTTGGCGTGATCGGTCAGATAGGCCACTTTCAGGAGCACGTCGCCCAGGCCGGATACTGGGTGGCGAACCCGTACGCCCCTGCCTGGATGACTCCTTGGGCGAACGGCCTCGCGCGTGGCATGGGCCAGGTGGACCCGACCAAGCCCGCGTTGGGCATGGAGATCCTGCACCTGACCGGAAACTTCATCTTCCTCGCCGGCCTCGTCGGCATCGTGCAGATCACCCGCCGAGCCACCGGGCACCTCAAGACCCGCAAGTGGGCCAAGATGGGCGTCTGGATGCAGGGCATTCACGGTATTGAGCACATCGTTCTGACGGTCTCAGTGGCCCTGGGTGCCAGTAAGGCGATCGGTCTGTCGACCGGGTTCGGTGCAATTGATCCCGGCCCGGCGCTGGTGACCTATCGCGTGTGGTGGCACCTCGTCGCCAACCTGATCGGCACCGCGATCCTCGCCATCGCCCTCTACCACCTGTGGAAGGAGAAGCGCGCGGTCAAGGCTGGATACGAGGAGGGCCAAGAAGGGAACGCCAAGGGCCCTTGTCGCCCAGCACGTGGTCGGGCCGCACCCGGGGCCGTCCCGGCCCGAGGCGGGGCACCCGTATCGCCTCCATTGCGGCGGTGAACTGGGTGCAGTCGTTGGTGTTCCCGCCGGTGAGGGTGAAGGCGAGCGGGCGGCCGAGCGCGTCGCAGGCCAGGTGGATCTTGTTGGTCAGGCCGCCCTTGGAACGCCCGAGGCAGGGGCTGGAGAGCCCCCTTTTCGGGCCCCGGCGGCGTGCTGGTGGGCACGGACCACGGTGGAGTCGACGGATACCAGCCAGTCGATGTCACCGGCTGCGTCCGCTCCGGCCTGCGCGGCCGTGAGCATCCGCTCGAAAGTGCCGTCCCTGGCCCAACGCCGGAACCGGGTGTGCAGCGTGGTCCACGGACCGTACCGCTCCGGCACATCCCGCCAGGCCGTACCGGTCCGGAACTTCCACACGATCCCGTTGAGAATCTTCCGGTCATCCAGCCGCTTACGCCCCCGCAAGGAGGAAGGAAGCAGCGGCCGGACGAACTCCCACTCGGCATCAGACAGTTCATGACGACGTATCACCCGACCATGATCCACCACGCAAGATCAACATTTGACGACAGGCCCTAGATGTTCTGGTCGGGTAGCCGGAGCCCATTGCTGGGCCCCGGCCCCCTCAGAACCGGCCGTGCGGGCTTTCCCCGCAGCTCGGCTCAAGCAAGCCGGGATACCGAGCGGTCGCTGCTTCCCGTTGCTCTTGGGGATGAACACTCGCTTGACCGGCCTGGCCTTCCAGGGCGTGGACGACCGATGGATCTCGGTCGCCAGCTTTCCCCTCTCCACTGGGGTGAGGTCTCGCTCCCCGTCGATGCCAGCGGTCTTGCGACCACGGCTCCGCTGCGTCACCCGCCGCACGCTGGCCAGCGTGTTGCTTCGGCTTCGCAGCATGAGCTTCTGCAGGTTGCGGACCTTCTTCCAGTCCTCTTCCTGCGTCGCCTTGAAGATCCTCTGCCTCAATCGCCGTACATTTTCCTCGGTTTGGCCCCAGTCGATGCCGTGCCAGTCGAGTGCTTCGTCCTCCGGTCCGTTCACCGAGGCCGCTCGGGACGCGGCCAGAGCCGTCTCCTGCATCTGCGGCTTCGGCATCCAACTTGTCCTTCGGTTCAGGCGTCTTTGCTTCGGAGCTTCATAGGCTCACCTGATCCACGTGGGCACCCTTTCGGGCAAGGCCGTGAAGTTACGGCTTCGGAGGCGCTGACAAGTACGCGCTGATCTGCGGTGACTCGGGACGTAAGAAGCGGAGCCCCGGTAGAACT
>NZ_JBSFUU010000174.1:0-5295 GCF_053591955.1 Streptomyces sp. NPDC002845
CTACGGCATAGACAATAGCCGCCGACCGGCACGAGTCCCCGAATCGTCACTCACACCAGACCCGTGACCTGCGACTTCACGATGCACGCCACTCAATGGCGCCGTGCCTCGAGGACGGGCGGAGGCGAGGCGCTGCGTTCCAGGGGCCCCTCCGGCTGCGACTGCCGGCTCGGCCCCCACCTGCAGGCCAAGCTTGCGATGTGGCTGGAGGAGGGGCCGGCCGCGCACGGCTGGGCGGACGACCAGGTGTGGACCGCCGCCCGGGTACGCACGCTGATCGGGCGGAAGTCCACATCTCCTACAGCGTCTCCGGGGTGACCCGGCTGCTGCACCGGATGGGCTACAGCGTGCAGATGCCCGCCCGGCCCGCCGCCGAGCGCGACGAGGACGCGATCACCGCGTGGCGGGAGGCGACCTGGCAGGAGGTAAAACCTTCCGGGCGGCGACCGGCGCGTTCATCTGCTTCGAGGACGAAGCAGGCGTGACCGGTCGGCCGCCCAAGGGCCGCACCTGGGGCCGGCGCGGCATCACCCCGAGGGTCAAGGTGTCCGGCCGCAGCCGGGGACGGCTCTCGGTGGCCGGGCTTGTGTGCTTCCGTCCGGGCCTGCCCGCCCGTCTGTGCTACCGGCTGCGTCGGCATACCGGCCGCAAGGGCGAGCGTCGCTCGCTGGGCGAGACGGACTACATCCGCCTGCTGGATGGCGCCCACCAACTGCTGAAGGCCCCGCTGATCGTGGTGTGGGACCGGCTGAGCACCCACATCTCCAAGACGATGAAGGCACTCGTTGCCGAGCGGGACTGGCTGGCAGTGGTCCTGCTGCCCGGGTATGCGCCCGACCTCAACCCGGTGGAGGGCCTGTGGGCGCACATCAAGCGGAGCCTGGCCAACCTGGCCGCCCGCACCCTCAGCGAGCTGGAGACTCTGCTACGCAGGCGGCTCAAGGCGCTGCAGTACCGGCACAGCCTCCTCGACGGATTCCTCGCTGGGACCGGCCTCACTCTCGACAGACCGGACGGACCCTAATACGCCGAAGTCAGTAACAGGGAAGCCGGTCGCTGGGTCGGTGACCGTGGCGGCGAGGAACGTGGCAGTGGTGAAGGAGCCGCGCCAGCTTTCTGCGCCCTCCCGGCTGGCACGCGAACTGGTCATACTCTTCAGTGAATTGCGGCACATTGGACAGCTGACGGGGATGCGATGACGGCGAACACAGGTACGACGCGGGGCGGCGCCCTCTTCGGCACTGCCGCCGCGGTCGCGGTCGTGGCGGGGGGCGCGGGGGCCGTGTTGGTTCCCGTGCGCGACGTCGCGCTGGGTGGACTGTGGTTGCTCGTGGGTTGGCTGGCGCTTGCCGGGGTCGCCGGGTGGTGTGCCGAACTGGCGCTTCGGCGGAGCAGCGCGTCCACCGGCGATGCGAGTGGCTTCCGGACGCTGCGGCTGGACTCGATCGCTATCCTGGCGACGGCCCTGGTGGCCGAACTGACTCTGATCGGAGCTCGGTTGGCTCGCGATCACGAGTACGCGACGGCCTGGGCGTCCGGGGTCGTACTCCTCATGCTGGTCGTCGGCGTCTCCTGGCGCATCTCCTCCGTCAGCGACAGCAGTAGTGGCCACACGCCGTCCGACAGCCTCCCCAGCGCCGTTGCCTTCGCCTTGGCCGAGGCGTGCAGCGGCTGGCTCACCGCCCGCTTCGCCGTGGAGGGGCCGCTGTGGGCGGCTTGGGCGCTGGGTTGCGCCATGGTGGTGCTGGCGGCGGGCTTCTGGCTATCCGACTCCCAGTCCTGGGGTGCCGAGTCCACGTACCTGAAGGTGTTCGGTTCCGCCGTGTTGCTGGGTGTGGCTGGTGTGGTGGCGCGTTCGGCGGTGCGGGGCGAGACGGCGGCCGCTTGGTGGGTGGGCGGAGTGGCGGTGGGGGGTCCGCTGCTCGTCGTCATGATGTCGGCGCTGCGGCGGCCCAGGACCGGTCGTGGTGCGACGGCTTCGCCCGGGGCACAGCTGGCCGGGGTCCTGGTTCCGCTGAGCAGCCTCGCGTGGGCGATATGGAGCGGGAAGCTGTGGAGCGGGCCGGACTCGGGTGATCGGCTGCTGGAGGCCGGTTGGCTGGCGGTGGCGGGGGCTGTGCTGCTGATGACGCAGTACGGAGTGCTGGTCTGGATGAGCACGGCGCCGTCGGCGGACCGGGCGTCCAGATTGGCCCGCGTGGCCCGCACGCCACGTGAATACAACAGCCGGGCGATGGACGATCTCACCCGGCTCACCGTCCTGCAGCGCTTCATGAGCCCTCTCCAGTCCACCGCCCTGAATGCCCTCCACCGGCGTACCGCCGTGGCCACCGGGCTCGCTGTCGACGACATCTGGCCCCGGATCGAACTGGTCGCCCCCGACGAGGTCAATCGCCGGGTATGGCGCAAGGAACGGGGCGTACTTGTCTGCCGGATCACCGTCGCGAGCGCCGTGTGCACGACGGGCGTCTGGCTGCTCGCGCCGCTCACCGGCCTTGGCGGTCTCTCCGTCGAGCAGGGGGTGGTCGTACTGCCCGTCGTGGGACCGCTGGCGGTGGCGGCCCTGGCGTTGGCGCAGGCGCGCAGGTCGCTGGTCGAGGTGTACGAGGCCAAGGCGGACGCGGTCGACGTGTACCGGTACGACCTGGCGAAGAGGATGCACCTCTCCGTGCCGGAGAATCCCTCGAGCACGGATATGAGGCGACTGGCCGCCGAGTTGAGCGATGAGCGGGCTCCCGATCCGTACGCGGAACGATGGAACGCCGAGCCCGGAGCCGCTGATCGCGCCAGGCGCGAGGAACTCGCCGCCGCCGTCGCGAGCATGGTGAGATCGGACATCTGGGCCATGGTGCGTCAGGTGATCCGGGACGAGCGCCTTTCCCCGGCAGCGCGGGCTCCCGTCGGCGCTCCCCTCACGGAAAGCCAACTGACGCTGCTCGCCCAGGAGATCGCCCGCTCGACGGCGGGCCCGGTCGGCGCCCGCCTGGAGAGTCATCTGTCGGATCTCCAACAGAAGTTGCACCGGGACTTGCGATTGGTGATCCGCACCTCCCTGACGGAGGCCGTGACCGGCCCCGCACTGACGAACTTCGTCGGCTACTTCGCGATCGAACTGGAAGACAGCGACGCACAGGACGTACGAGCCGAAGGCGGCACGATCAGGGCACCTGCGGGGCGGCGCCTACGACTGCTCGTCTCCGTCGTGCGCGACGAGGACATGCGGGACTTCCCTTCAGTGGTCGCGAGCCGGCCGGGCAGCAACTTCTTCGTCGTGGAGCCGGTCCGTGTAGAGGGCGGCAGGGACGCCGGCACCGCGTCGTTTGACGTGATGGCCGACAGCTCCACGCTCACACCGCTGCCCTACCGCAAAAACCTCCGCGTCGAGCACAAGCAGCAGGCAGCTTTCGGAGTCCAGGTGCCGGAGGAGGGCAATCACGAGATCTGGCTGCAGCTCTATCAGGCCGGCCACCTCGTCCAGGTCGTCGCCCTGAAGATCGAGGCGACAGGGGCGACGGACGACGTATGAACGAGGCACGACCGCCGGACGTCTCCGTCCGGGCCCTGGCCATCGACGGGGGGACCCAACTGGAGTTCACCGCCCTCCGCAGAGAAGTCGCGCCGCTGCGCCTCACCCTCGTCGGCGGCAACGCTCTGATCCAGGCCCGCGAGGCACTGGATAAGGGGCTGACCCGCCTCAAGGACGAACTCACCGGGTTCGACATCGAGGACGGGGACCTCGACCGGGTCTTCCAGAGTCTGCACCGCCTCGGCCGCACCTTGCTCTTCACCCTGTTCGGCCTGGAACAGCCCGTCCTCCAGGGGCTCCAGGCGTTCTGGAACAGGGCCCTGCCGTACGGAATGAACCCCACGCTGCCGCCCCCGCTCGTCGAATGCGCCGGCGGCCAGGACGGCTTCCTGCCCCTGGAGTTCCTGCCACTGTTCCGGATGTTCCCGGGCGATCCCGTCGAGACCCGGGGCGGCTTCACCGCCGCGTGCCGGACCCTCGTCGGCTTCTCATGCGTGGTTCGCCGCGCCCTGCTCCCCGCCCCTGTCCAGGACGGGCTCGCCGTGCACACCGGACCGCAGGGCCGTGTCCCCGCCCGCTATCTCTACTACGAGCACCTCCAAGGAGCCGTCGAGGAACTGGCATGGTTCGCCGACTCCGGAAAGCACCACATCGACCTCGAAGGTCCATACCCCGACGGTGCGGAACACGCACTGGGCCTCGCCGAGCAGATCTTCGATCCCCGGCTCCTCCTCGACGGCACCCATCGTGAACTGCCGGACCAGATCCAGCACTTCGCCTGCCACTGCTACACCCGCTCCGACGACACACTCGCCGCCGAGATCGAGCTCAGCGGCGCCGGCCACCACTCCCGCACCACACTCGGCGACCTCGGAGCGGACCTCCTCGCCCTCGCCGCGAGCCGGGGGCAGCGCACCTTTGACCTGCCGCTGGTGGTGATGAACGCCTGCGGCTCGGGCCGGATGCGCGCCCCGGGGGCGCCGTCGTTCCCATACCTCTTCCTCAAGAACCGCAACCGCGGCTTCATCGGCACCG
The DNA here is from genome assembly GCF_053591955.1 of Streptomyces sp. NPDC002845. Lineage (NCBI taxonomy): Bacteria > Bacillati > Actinomycetota > Actinomycetes > Kitasatosporales > Streptomycetaceae > Streptomyces > Streptomyces sp. NPDC002845. The sequence goes on from NZ_JBSFUU010000174.1 coordinate 4,562, forward strand.
AAACCGAGATTCCCGACGACATCGCCGCAGCCTTCTCCAAGGCACTGTACGAACGCTTCCTCATCCGCCGGATACCCCTGGGCAGAGCACTCCTCGAGTCCCGCTTGCACCTCCTGCACACGCTCCGCAATCCGCTCGGCCTGACCTACGCCGCGTACGCCGACCCCGGCCTGCACGTCTGCCCCACCCCTGAGGAGAGACCCCATGTCCAAGCCCACCTCTGACGCCGGCGCCGACGCGACGATCAGTGTCCTCGGCCTGGAGGACACAGACCAGGGCCGCACCGATCGCCTGTCCTTCCGCCGCCTGGAGGAGTGGCGGGCCGCCCGCACGGAGATCCCCGCCGAGGAACTCCGCGTCCGCCTCGACGCCTTCGTGACCACGATGCAGGGCCTGATCGCCTCCCTCCCGCAGCGAGCGGGCGAGTTCCGCCTCAACGAGGTCACCTTCAGCGCCGAGGTGAGCGCCAAGGGCACGGTGTCGTTGCTCGGCTCCGGGGGTGAACTGGCCGGCCAAGCAGGAATCACCTTCACGTTCACCCGGGCTGGCACTCCCTGAGTAGGCAGTCCCGGCCTTCGTAACCGGAACCGGGGTTCGCTGGGCGGCTATGGCCGCGGCTGGGTGAACAACCCCTGCTCGGTCACGGCAGCTGTAAGTCTTGATCGTTGACGTGTCTGTGCAGGTCAGGGGTGGCGCGGGCATGGGAACGGCCACCGCGATCATGGTCGTTTGTG
>NZ_JBSFUU010000175.1:0-5260 GCF_053591955.1 Streptomyces sp. NPDC002845
CCGCAGCCGTTCTTGCCGGCGTCGGTGTAGATGCCGGCCTTCAGGCCCTTGCTGTGGATGTAGTCGGCGATGGCCTTCATGCCGCCGGGCCACAGAGTCTCGTCGACGACGATGTTGCCGTCGGCGTTGCGGTCGCCCTGCCACCAGCCGTCGTCGAGGTTGACGTACTCGTATCCGGCGGCCGCCATGCCGGAGGAGACCAGGGCGTCCGTCTGCTGCTTGATGACGGTGTGGTCGATGCTGCTGGCGAAGCTGTTCCAGGACGCCCAGCCCATCGGTGGCGGAGTGATGGCGGCCTGCGTGGTGCTGACCGCGGCCGGCTCGGCGGACAGCGGTGCCGACGAATCGTGGTCGGCCAGGTCCGTCAGGCCGGCCAGGGCGAGGGCGAGGACGAGGACGCGCACGGTGACGCGTCTGGCCCAGCCACGTGCGGAGCTGTACGGCATGGGGGAGCCTTTCATGATCAGTACCCGACCCGGAAGGTCGCGTCCTGCCGGTCCGTGGTCGTGGAGATGGGGTCGATGCGCAGGACGTAGTCGGAGTGGCGGATGTAGCGGGTGGGGTTGTTGTACGAGCGGAAGGAGGCCCAGCTCGCGTCCGCGAGGCCCGCCGTGCGGTAGAAGGTCGCGTCCGCGGCGAACGTCGAGGTGCCGTCGTTGGCGTTCAGCTGGAGCGCGTAGTTGTAGTGCCGCAGATAGCGGGTCGGGTAGTTGACCGACCGGAAGGAGACCCCGGAGCTGTCGGCGAGCCCGGGGACCAGGGTCCACAGGGAGTCCTTGTACGGTTCGATCGGGTACACGTCGATCCGGCCCACGTAGTTGGAGTGGCGGATGTAACGGGCCGGGTAGTTGTAGGACTTGAGCCGGTTCCAGGCCGGTGAGCCCCACCTGGCGAGCAGGTTGTTGTACTCGGTCGTGGTGATCGTCGTGATGCCGCAGTGCTTGGAGTTGACCGGCTGCGTGTAGGTCTTCTGGTCCAGCGCGGTCCAGGTGCCGGAGGCCAGGCTGCTCGACTGCCACGCGTAGAAGACACCGTTGGGCGTGTAGGTGTCGCCCCACAGCCACCAGTTGCCGGACGTGAGGGACTTGACCAGCGTCGGGGCCTCGGTGCCGCCGTGCGCCACACCGGCGCTGTACTCGGTGAAGCTGCCCGGGTCCAGGGAGGTGGACCTGGCGCTCACCAGCGTCTGGTTCTTCTTGAAGTAGAGGTAGTTGTAGCCGTTCACGCCGACCGCCATGTCGCCGTCGATGACGTCGTAGCCGGGGTCGAAGAACACCTGCGGGGCGGAGGCTGTGACGAAGTCGCTGGTGTAGTTGACCATGATGACGTTGTGGCCGCTGTCGTTCACGGAGGAGTAGCTGACCGCGTACTGGCCTCGGCCGGCGTCCCAGAACGCCTCCGGTGCCCAGCTGTGGGTCGTCATGTCGTGCAGCTTCATGCGTCGGTAGCCGGTGAAGGTGCGCAGGTCGGCGGAGTCCCAGACGTGGATGTACTGGCTGTTGTAGCTCCAGTCGGTGCCCTTGAGGTCGGTGGCGAGCACCGCGAAGGTGCCGTCCTGCTTGCGCATGAGGAACGGGTCGCGCAGGCCCAGGGCGCCGGCGGTGGGGGTGACCAGGGGGTTGTTCTGGTTGAGCGGCGTCCAGTTCAGTCCGTCGGGGCTGACGGCCAGGTGCAGGCCGTAGTCGGTGCCGTCGCCGAGGTTGGTCGACTCGGTGAAGTAGACCATCGCGTACGCCGAGTCGGCGGCGTGGGCGGTGCCCGTGCCGAGTGTCAGGGCGAGGGGGACGGCGGCGGTCATGCTGAGGAGAGCGCGGCGGGACAGATGGGGGTTTTCGCTCATCTTGTGCTCCAGGGTGGCGTGCGGGGGCACCCGAGTGGCCGGTATTTCGAACGAGGTTCGGAAAATCGATCAGACCGTAGAGCCAGGTCATGTGCTCGTCAATCTTCCTGTCATATATTTGTGTTTCCTGTGGGCCCCGGTGTGCGAGTGGCCCCGGGGCGGGCGGGATCAGCGCTGGGTGTAGATGAAGCCGACCTTGTCGACCTCGTCGCCGGAGCGGCCGTGGAATCCGGCGATCTGCCACCCGGACGGCGCGGTGCGGGTCACGCAGTCGGAGGTCGTGGTGCCGCCGGCCAGGGTGCGGCCGAGGTTGGTGGTGAACTTGGCGTAGAGATCCGCGTGTGGTCGTCCTTCTGCCCCTGGCACAGGTACGCCGTCGTCACGTACTCCCCACTGCCGATCGTCAGCGAGGACGCGGTGCCGCCGGTCCCGCCGAGGGCGAGCGCCCACCACGGCGTCTCCGGCTACATCGGCGACGGCACTAACCACTGGCCCGCCGTGCACCGATCCGATGCCGCGCGAAGAGTGCCGTCGGTGCCCGCAGAGTCCAACTCGGGCCGCCGGGAACCTACGGATCTCTCCCTGCCTGCGATCGGGGTGGCGGGGGTCAGCTCCACTGGATGTCGGACAGGTTCTCCAACGGTGCTCGCTCGGCTGCCGTTTCGGGTACCGGCAGGGTGTCGGCCTTGTGGAGTGTGCCGGGAAAGCGGATGCGGGTGCGGTCTTCGATCTCGGTGAGGGTGACCTGGAAGACGCGGAACTCATCGAGTTCGAGGGCTTCGAGCTGGTCGAGGTTCTGGGTGAGCAGGAACGCCCTGGCCTTCAGCTCGCCGTGCTCGCAGAAGGTGATGATCTTCCAGAACTCGCGGGGGATCTTCACGCCGCGGTAGATGCGGTCGTTGTCCTGGAAGGCGGGTCCGCCGAAGACGCTGACCTTGAGGTCGTCGACGTCGGTGTCGGCGAAGACGGCGTCTTCCAGCCGGCCCCACACACCGTTCCTGCTGCTCTGGTTGAAGTCGTCCATCTGCGGGCTGATGTTGGTGTAGAAGAACGAGTCGGTATTGGCCTTCTGTGCTTCGGCCAGGGGGCCCCAGGTGAGGTCGGCGCGGCGGGCGATGTGCCCGCGGTCGATCCGGTTGGCCTTGTACAGCTCGTTGCCCACCTGGGCGGTGGCGGGCAGCCGCGGGTCCTTGAGGAAGGGGATGCCGGAGCGGCTGAGCCGCTTGAGCATGCCGCCGTCGATGTTCCAGCCCACCCAGATGGGGAAACGCCGCTTGGTGCTCAGTGTCAGCGAGAAGTGCGTGTAGGGGATGACGTCTGAGCCGTCCAGCAGCACCGCGTCGCCGGTGATCTCAGCGTTCAGCTGCGGGGTGTCGATCCGTTCGCCGAGGAAGTGGGGGTCGTAGCCCTGGACCTGCAGCTCGTCCGGGGCCGGCGGCTTCAGGGTGATCTCGAGTTTCTCGAATACGGACGCCGGCAGGCAGGCCAGCGCATGCTCGTCGGGGTCCGCATTGCCCTCCCCGGCGAAGTGGAGGCCGGCCATGACCGTGCCCGGCTTGCCGTTGTTCTGCTTGAACAGCCACACCGCCCCGGAGTCGCCGCCCATGCTGACCTCCCCGTCGGCCGGCGGGTTGGCCGGGTCGGGGGCGATCTCGAAGCAGCCGATCGCCTGCTCGCCGATCCCGCTCCCGTAGTTGAGCTTGGCGATGGTGTCGATGCGGCGGACCACACCGTGGGTGACGCCGGTGGTCCGCCCGCTCTTGATCACCTTGTCGCCGAGTTCCGGCTCGCCCAGCTCCTTGGGCTGCACCCCGAGCTCGCAGATCTCGTGGGTGAAGCGGCGGTCCTCGATGGTCGCCACCGCGCAGTCACCGGCCACCCCCAGATGGGAGCGCTTCAGCACCCCGAGCCGGTTACGGAAGACACGGTTGTCGTCGTGCGGGCCGGGCTGGACAACCTCCTCCCCCAGCGCACCGCGCGCACCGTGCAGCACATGCCAGTTGGAGAGCACATACGGCGTGCCGTCGGCCTTGTCGAACACGATGCAGCCGATCGTGCCCGCCGACACGGTCACCGCCCCGACGCTCACGCCGGGCTGGACGGGGTCCAGACGGGTCTTGCGGGGCGGGCTTTCGACCTCGGCCACGCGGCGGAACTGCGGCTTGTAGCTGCGCTCGATGACGTCGGTGGGCACCTCGACGCCGTCCACCGTGACCGTCTGGGGGATCGGGGCCGTGTGCAGTGCCTCCAGCGCCTCCGGCTCGGCCTTGCACGCGACCGTGAACTGCAGCGCCACCTGCTTGCCCCGCCTGCCGCCTGTGACCTTGTGGCCGATACCGACGGAGGTCACGTTCGGATCCGCAAGCAACTCCGGACCCCGGGTGCGGATATACCGCCGCAACGACGCGATCAACTTGTCCTGGGCGGGCGCGCTGTTCTTCGATGACGAGGCGGTCTTCTTACTCTTGGTGGCCATGACAGGGATGTCCCTTCGCCAGAGGAGACGGCGCGTGCCACATGCCCCGCAGCCCGGCCGGAGGCGGGCCCGGTGGCCGCTGCAACAGCCGTCCAATCACCACGGATCGTATCCGCACGTGTTCGCATTGTGCGTGATTAGGTGATATTCCCAGGGTGCCGTCAGGGCCGAAGCGACCGGTCAACGATTTCGACGCCGGCTGTCTGTAATCGCAGGCAGCCGCGTCTTTCTTCGATCTTTCGGTTCCGGGTGCAAGACGCACACGGTGCGCTCGGGCCTCGCCCCCGGTTGCGGTATCCCGGCTCGTGCAGAGGCCGGTCGCTGCCGGGGGAGGCAATTTGTCGTCGTTGACCGGTGACGCCCGCCATGCGAGCCTCACTGGGACGCCGTCCTCGCCGCGCAGGACGGCCAACAGGAGGGGGAAGCCATGCACGTACCACGGTCCCGTCACACGGTGGCGGTCGCGTTGGCGGTCTCCATGACGCTCGGGACGGCGGGCGCGGCGGGAGCCGCCCAAGCCGCAGAGCCTCGCCACACCGCCGAGTCGATCAACACCCTCGCAATCCAGAGCGATCCGACGCCCGAGGAGCAGGCGCGGTTACGTGAGGTCGCCGCCGCGATCTGGACCCCGGAACTGGCGGCCGGCTGGAACATGAACACCGACGTGGCCGCGGTCCTGTCCGATGCCACCGGTCAGATCCTGCGCTGCTCGGAGGCTTTCGCGCTGGTCCCCAAGCCCCCGGGTTTCGTCCCCGGCCTCGGCTACCTGGTCAGCTACTGGCAACAGTTGAAGAACTACTTCCTCGCCGTCAAGGACAACCGAACCTACCGCGCCTGCGTGGTGAGCGCCGCGGCGAACTACCGCACCGCCATCGAACTCGCCTCCATGGGGATCTGAATCCGAACCCCGTCGGCCCTCACCTGCCAGTTGGGGCAGGTGAGGG
>NZ_JBSFUU010000176.1:0-5168 GCF_053591955.1 Streptomyces sp. NPDC002845
GACGGTGATGTCGTCGCCGGGGACGTTCGTGGAGTTCTCGCGGCAGCGGGGGCTTTCAGCGGACGGTCGGTGCCGCTCGTTCGCCGCGTCGGCGGAGGGGACGGGATGGGCCGAGGGGGTGGGGCTGCTCGTCCTGGAGCGGTTGTCGGATGCTCGCCGGAACGGCCATCGGGTGCTGGCGGTGGTGCGCGGCAGTGCGGTGAACCAGGACGGGGCGAGCAATGGGATGACCGCGCCGAGTGGGCGGGCGCAGCAGGGGGTCATCCGGGCGGCGTTGTCAGCGGCCGGGGTGGCTGCGGGTGACGTGGATGTGGTGGAGGCGCACGGTACGGGGACGCGGTTGGGGGATCCGATCGAGGCGCAGGCGTTGCTGGCCACGTATGGGCAGCGGCGGCCGGATGAACGGCCGTTGTGGTTGGGGTCGTTGAAGTCGAACATCGGGCATGCTCAGGCGGCTGCCGGTGTGGCCGGTGTCATCAAGATGGTGGAGGCGTTGCGGCACGGGGTGTTGCCGCGGACCTTGCATGTGGAAGAGCCGACGCCGTTGGTGGACTGGTCGTCCGGCAGGGTTGAGCTGCTGACGGAGCAGCGGAAGTGGGCGGCGGTCGAGGGGCGTCCGCGCCGGGCCGGGGTGTCGTCCTTCGGGATCAGTGGGACCAACGCCCACCTCATCCTGGAGGAGGCGCTCCCTGCCCCGGAGCCCGCCGCGGAACCCGAGCCTTCCCCCGGAACGGTCCTGTGGCCGTTGTCGGGCCGGACCGAGCAGGCCCTGCGGGCGCAGGCGCGGCAGTTGCGTGCGCATCTCAGCGTGACGCCACGGACCGGGCTCGCCGATGTCGGCTTCTCGCTGGCCACCACGCGTGCGGCGCTGGAGCATCGGGCGGTGCTGGTCGGCGACGATCCGGACCGGATGCTCGCGGATCTGGCGGCGCTGGCGGACGGCGAGTCGCCGTCCCGTGTCCCGTACGGCGTGCCGAACGGTGGGAAGACGGCGTTCCTCTTCACCGGGCAGGGCAGCCAGCGCGTCGGCATGGGACGTGAACTCCACGCCCGTTTCCCGGTGTTCGCCGATGCGCTGGACGAGATCTTCGAGGAGTTCGGCGACCGGCTCGGCCGGCCGCTGCGCGACGTCGTCTTCGCCGATGCGGACTCCCCGGAGGCCGCCCTGCTGGACCGGACCGTGTTCACCCAGGCCGGCCTGTTCGCCGTCGAGGTGGCCCTCTTCCGGCTCGTCGAACACTTCGGACTACGACCGGACCGGGTGGCCGGACACTCGGTCGGCGAGCTGGCGGCGGCCCACGCCGTCGGGATGATGTCGTTGCCGGACGCGGTGACGCTGGTCGCCGAGCGCGGCCGCCTGATGGAGGCGCTGCCCGAGGGCGGCGCGATGGTCTCGGTCCAGGCGCCCGAGGAGGAGGTCGCCGAACTGCTGCGCGGCCGGGAGGCGCAGGTGGCGGTCGCCGCCGTCAACGGCCCGCTCTCCTGCGTATTCTCCGGCGACGAGGACGCGGTCACAGAGATCGCCGGTGTGCTGGCGGCGCGCGGACGCAGGACCCGGCGGCTGCGGGTCAGCCATGCCTTCCACTCGCCCCGCATGGACCCCATGCTGGACGAATTCCGCCGGGTGGCCCGGAGGCTCGACCTGTCGGCTCCCGCCGTACCACTGCTGTCGGACATGACGGGACGGCCCGTCACCGGGCCGGACGGCGACGCTTCGGAGGGCACACTTCGCGCGGACGACGCGGACTACTGGGCGCGGCACGTTCGGGAGACGGTGCGGTTCGCCGACGTCGTACGGGCTCTCCGGGCGGACGGTGTGACGACCTTCCTGGAGATCGGACCGGACGCCGTGCTGACCGCCATGGGGCGCGACTGCCTTCCCGAGGCCGACGAGGCGCAGGCGGAGTTCGTCCCCCTGCTGCGGCGTGATCATCCCGAGGACCGGACGCTCGCGGAGGGGCTCGCCCGGCTCCACGTACGAGGGGTCAGCCCCGACTGGGCGGCCGCGTTCGCCGGGACGGGTGCCCGCCGCGTCGACCTGCCCACGTACGCCTTCCAGCGCAGGCGTTACTGGCCGGCCGTCAGCCCGCTCATCGCCGTGGACGCACCCGCACTGGGGCTCGGTACCGGCGGTCATCCGCTGCTCGGTGCCGCGGTGCGACCCGCCGACTCCGACACACTCGTGCTCACCGGACGGCTGTCCCTGGACACCCATCCCTGGCTCGCCGACCACGCCGTCCTCGGCACCGTGCTCTTCCCCGGCGCCGGGCTGGTTGAACTGGCACTGCACGCCGCCCGTCGTACCGGCTACGAACTGTTGGACGAGCTGACCCTCCAGGCGCCGCTGCAACTGCCGGACGAGGGCGCCGTCGAGCTTCAGGTCCAGGTGGGGGGCGCCGATTCCGACGGTCGGCGGTCCGTCACTGTGCACACCCGGCCCGCGGCCGCCCCGGCTCGCGGCCACGGGACCGGTGGGACGGACGGCGGAGACCGGACGGGCGAGGCGGACGGCGGTTACTGGACGCTGCATGCCGTCGGTGTGCTCGCCTCAGCCACGGCTGTTGAGGCCGCGATCGATGCCGATGCTCTCACGAACTGGCCGCCGGAGGACGCCGAGGAGGTGGACCTGACCGGGTGGTACGAGTCGCTCGCCGCCCAGGGCTTCGGCTATGGCCCCGCCTTCCGCGGGCTGCGCGCCGCGTGGCGACGCGGCACGGAGATCTTCGCCGAGCTGGCCCTCCCTGAGGAGCAGGCCACCGTCGCGGCCGGGTACGGACTGCACCCGGCGCTGCTCGACGCCGCACTGCACGCCATCGAACTCGGTGCGCTGCCCGGCGGAGACGGTACCCGTCTGCCCTTCGCGTGGAGCGCGGTACGCCTGGACGCGTCCGGGGCCACCGCGGCCCGTGTCCGTCTGGCACCCGCCGGCCCCGACGCGGTCACCCTCACCTTCGCCGACACGGCCGGTCGTACGGTGGCATCGGTCGGCACGCTGTCGCGGCGACCGGTCTCAGCCGAGCAGCTCCGCGCGGCCGGGGGCACCGGACGCGACCCGCTGTTCCGGGTGGAGTGGGTCCCCCTTCCCGGCTCCGCCGGTGCGGGCCCCGATGCGCTCCCCGGGCGGTGGGCGATCCTCGGTGACACGGCCGACTTGGCACGCTTGGCTGAAGCGCCGACGGCCGCCGGTGCTGATGTCCGCACCTACCCGGATCTTTCGGCGCTGGCCGAGGACACCGACCGTACGACAGGCGTCCCGGACGTCGTCCTGGCCCCGCCGGCCGGTAACGCCCCGGGCGGCACGGACGCCGTGCACGCCGCCGGTCGTGCGCTGGCCCTGGCGCAGGGCTGGCTGGTCGACGAGCGTTTCGCCGCCTCTCGCCTGGTCGTGGTCACCCGGGGTGCGGTCGCCACGGGGCCGGACGAGGACGTGCCCGGCCTCGCGCACAGTTCTGTCTGGGGGCTCATACGCTCGGCACAGACCGAGCACCCCGACCGGATCACCCTGCTCGACCTCGACGGCGAGCCCGCCTCGCAGCGGGCGCTGACGGGAGCCCTCGCCGCGGCGGAGGCCTCGGGCGAGGCGCAACTCGCCCTCCGCTCCGGGCGCGTACTCGTCCCCCGGCTGGCTCGCGTCGCGACACCGGCGCCCGCTGAGGGGCCGTGGCGGGCGGACGGCACCGTACTGATCACGGGCGCGACCGGCGCCCTGGGTGCCGTGGTGGCCCGGCACCTCGTCACCGAGCACGGCGTACGCGATCTGCTGCTCGTCGGCCGACGGGGCGAAGCGGCACCCGGCGCTGCGGAACTGCGGGCGGAGCTGGCCGAGTTGGGGGCCAGAGCCACCATCGCCGCCTGCGACGTCGCCGACCGTACGGCGCTCGCGGAACTGCTCGACACCGTCCCCGCCGACCGTCCGCTGACGGCTGTGGTCCACGCTGCCGGCGTCCTGGACGACCGAGTGCTCGACGCCCTCACTCCGGAGAGCCTCGAAGCGGTCCTCCGGCCGAAGGCCGACGCCGCACGGCACCTCCACGACCTCACCAGCGATCTCGACCTGACCGGCTTCGTCCTCTTCTCCTCCGTGCAGGGCCTGCTCGGCGGCGCAGGACAGGCCAACTACGCGGCGGCCAACACCTTCCTGGACGCCCTGGCACAGCACCGGCGGGCCAGTGGCCTCGCGGCCACCTCACTGGCCTGGGGCCCGTGGGCGGAGGGCGGCATGGCGGCCGGGCTCGGCGACACCGACCGCCGCCGGTTCGCCCGCGTGGGTATCCACGCGCTCACCCCCGATCAGGGCCTGCGGCTCCTCGACGCCGCGCTGGCCTCCGGCGAGGCCGCCCCCGTACCGCTGGCCCTGGACACCGCCGCACTACGGGCCGCAGGCCCAGGCGTACCGCCGTTGCTGCGCGCGCTGGTCCCGGTGTCGGCCCGCGGTGCGACGAGCCCCGGCCCGGGCACGCCCGCCGAAGCCCCGGGCGACCGTCTCGTGGCCCGGCTCGTCGAACTCGACGCGGCCGGCCAGGAGAAGCAACTGCTCGCCCTGGTGAGGACCGAGGCCGCCGCCGTCCTGAGCTACGACCGCGCCGAAACGGTCGACGCGCGCCGGAGCTTCAAGGAACTCGGCGCCGACTCGCTCAGCGCCGTCGAACTGCGCAACCGGCTCGGCAAGGCGACCGGGCTGCGCCTGTCCGCCACCGTCGTGTTCGACCACCCGACACCCGCCGCGCTGGCCGGGCGGCTGCGGGCCGAGCTCTTCCCCGTCACCGACGCGGAGGACGAGGGAACGGAGGGCGGGGGACACGACACCGTCCTCGACGAGCCGGAGTCCGCGGCCGGCGAGGAGGAACTGATCGACGCCATGGACGTGGCGGCTCTGGTCCGCATGGCCCGCGAAGGCATCGAGTCCTGAACAGCACCGGGAGAAGGAAGCTCATGACCCGAACGCCGTCTTCTTCATCACCGTCCTCACCTTCTTCGTCCGCTGCGCCGACCTCCGACGAGACCGTCGTGGAGGCGCTCAGGGACGCCCTCAAGGAAACCGCCCGGCTGCGCCGCGAGAACCGGCAACTCCAGGCCGGTGTGGGGGAGCCGGTGGCGGTGGTGGGGATGGCGTGCCGGTTGCCCGGTGGGGTTGGGTCGCCTGCCGAGCTGTGGGAGTTGGTGGCGTC
>NZ_JBSFUU010000177.1:0-4985 GCF_053591955.1 Streptomyces sp. NPDC002845
TGTCTCAGTAATCCCCACCCTCATTGGAAGCCCGTGGGCCTCATCGATGAGAGTCCCGCTATTGAGCGCTTGGCGTTCCCAGCGTGATGTCGGAATTCCGCCAGCAGTCCGTTGATGGACCTGTGAGATTGAGACGTCCGGCAGGCCAGGCATGGCGGCAGCGCGCGCGGGCCCCGGCGATTCGTCGGCCTCGGGATCGGTGTCCTGAGAACCTGGCCGGGGACAGCGAGGCATAGGTGGACACATGGTTCGGTCAGATGCAGGAAGCTCACGTGCGGTGCTTGGTCAGTTCCTTGCTGTTGGGTGCCAAGAGTCCCGCACATGCGTTGAGCTGGGCGTTCGCCAGACTGTTGTGATCTTCGTCAGGCTGTGTCGCGGTACTCGTGGATGAGTCCGCTGAGGACGTCGTGGCGCTGGATGTGTTGGGCGGGGAAGGGGATGACGTCCTGATCGTCGGCTGGTGCGCGAAGGTGCAGGGCCCGGTGCGGCCTTCCGGAGTTGTAGTGCTCGGCGTATTCGGCGAGGACACTCCGTGCGTGTTGCTCGTTGTAGATCAGCATCCGGTCGGTGCACTCGGCCCGCACGCTGCGGATGAACCTCTCCACGTGGGCGTTCATCGGCGGTGTCTGTGGTGCGCTCTTCAGGATCTCGATGCCGTCGGCGGTGAAGACGGCGTCGAACGCCTGGGTGTAGCGGCTGTCGCGGTCGCGTAGCAGGTAGCGGAAGCCGGCGGCGCGGTCTGCGAGGTTGGCGAGGAGGTTCCTCGAGAGCTGGGTGGCCCAGGCTGCGGTCGGGTGGGCGGTGACGCCGAGGATGTGCACGGTGCGGGTGCCGACCTCCATGACCACGAAGGCGTACAGCCTGGTCAGCGCGGCGGTGTCCACGTGGAAGAAGTCAGCGGCGAGCAGGCCGGAGGCCTGGGCGCGTACGAACTCGCGCCAGGTCGGGGCGCCGCGGCTTCGTCTGGGTGCGGGGCCGAGGCCGGCGCTGCGCAGGATGCGTCGGATGGTGGAGGCGCCGACGCGGTGGCCCAGGCGCCGCGGCTCGCCCTGGATACGGGTTGAGCCCCAGGTCGGGTTCTCGCGGGCCAGGCGCAGGATCAGGGCGGTGAGTTCCTCGGAGATCGGCGGGCGGCCGGTCCGTGCGGGTTTCTGCTTCCACTTCCAGCGCAGTAGCCGCCGGTGCCAGGTGAGCAGGGTGCCGGGTGTGAACAGGCGGTGTCGGCGCAGCCGGGAGGGTAGGTGCCGGGCGAGGGCGGCGAGCACTGCGCGGTCCGGCCAGGTGAGGTGTGGCCGGACGCCGAGCCGGCGGCGCAGCACCGCGTTCTCGTGGCGCAGCGCGAGCAGCTCGGCGTCCTTGGTCTGCTGCGAACGGGAGAGCAGCAGGAGACGTCCGAGGAGTCGGAGGAAGGCCAGGTAGAGCATGCGCAGTGCCATGGGGTCCGAGCTTGTCGTGATCGCCCGGAGTCGCAAAGTGCCTGGTCAGATGCCATACGTCACTTCTGGAACCCTACAGGGGCCGTTGCCGTCCGGCGCCGTACACCGCAGCCCTCTTCCAGTGAGCGCCCGCCGAACGACGGTGCGCGCTCCGAGCCGGCACAGCATATGAGTTGACGGCTTTCCCAATCCGACCCGCTGCGACCTGCACGGTGTTGTCGTCCAACAGCCCGTCAGGGACCGGACGGGGGCGGCTCCACATGAGGCTGCCTGCTGTACTCGGCGCGTCGAGAGCGGCCGGGTTCCAGAGCCTGGTCGATGCAGACTGCCGCCTCAGCCGGTCGCCCGTGGAAGGCTTAGCTGATCCTCGCGGAGTGAAGGACGAACTCTCCGGACTCATCGCGGCCCCTAGGCGGAAGTCCGTAGCTGCGCAGGCAGGCGCAGGAGGAGATGTTTCGCGGGTCGACCAGGGCGTTCATGACGATACGTACGCCCTGCTCGTGACGTGAGACGGCGTCCTCGACGACCGCGTCCAGGACGGCGTGGGAGGCCCGCCTTCCGTCCGAGAGCTGTTTGCCCTGGCAGTCGAGGGCAACGGCGTAGACGACGATGGCGCGGTCGCGTACGCCCTGTGGGTCGTCAACATCGGTGAGGGCATGCACGGCCGCTCCGACGAGGGCAGGCCCGTCCTCGACCAAGAGCAGCCGCTGATCACGTGATGCCGGGTTGCGCAGACAGAAGGGCAGCGCCTTCTGGCGCAGATAGCCCTGGACCTCATGGGCCCAGGGCTGTTCGCAGTCACTCTTGCGCGGATGGTCGGTATCGGGGCAGCAGGTGAACTGCTGCAGTGCCTGCCGATCTGTTCTGGCCGCCGGGCGCCACCGGACGTCGCTCACCCCAGGACCCGCCTGGCCAGGGGCTCCTCGTGCTCCAGGGATGCCAGCAGGGTTGCTCTCGCCGCTTGCGGTTGGGGACGTCTCAGCGCCCTTGCCTCCAAGGGATCCAGCTCCTCATCGGCGTCGTCCGCTTGTTCGACCTGCCTCGGGTCAAGGCCGGCCTGCAGGCGCAGCACGGCGTTGCCGTTGGGAAGCAGCTCACGGAAGAGGACAGCAGGATCCCCGACCGAGAGGTCTGCCGACCGGACCATCTGCCAGGGCACGTCGTAACGGCCCGTGCCGACGGAGGCGACAAAGCGCACCCACTGCCCTATCCGAGCCTCAAGAATTCCCGGCACTGCGTCCTCGTCCGGAACGGGAGGAAGATGCTCACGGGCCTCGCTCACCGCCTCGCTGAAGAGCAGCAGGACGTGCCAGGCCTCACGTCTACGGGGCTCAGTGGGGCGCATGAGCTCCGCGATTTGCACGCTGTGCTCGACGAGCAGCTTCCGCAGGCTCTCTTCCAGGGTGCTGGCCGCCGAGCGATACTGTCCCGCCATGTCGGCCAGGCCGCGGCGTGAAAGCACGGCAGCGTCCAGGTTCAGCTCGCAAAACAGGGACAGCTTTCCGCTGAAACGGCCAGCACGTGCTTTGAGCAGGCCCTGGACGCCCTCGGAGACGATGTCGTTGCGGCGCAGCGTACGCAGCCGCGCTTCTGTAGGCCGGTCCGTCGGCGTGTAGGCGCTGAGCACGTCATGCCACTCCACGAGTGGCCACGGACGGACAGCAGGGGTTTCGGTGCGCTCGACCATCACCACACACTCCCATCCGTTGAAACGACGCCTCCGTATCTAAGATAGGCCAGCACGGCCGTCTGCGGCAATCGACCCACAGCCCCAGGGCAGCACCAGACCGCCGACGGTGCCCTGATCTCCGTCGCAGTCTCCACCAGCGACGAGCTCCTACTCCTGCTGCTTCCGTAGCTGCGGCGCACCAAGTGCGCCGACCGAACCCAGCCCCCCTCCGGCCGCCACCGCACCATCGAGACCGTCCCCTGACGGGACGGCGTTGCCCCATGCCCCCGTTCCCCCAGGACGAGATCGACGCGGCGCAACACCGTGAAGCCGACCGCGACGCCTCTCTTCACACCCCCACCGCCCAGGAGCTACGTTCCTGGCTCGCCTGCCAGGACGACGTGGCCGAGGCTTCCATCCATTCCCCGACGTGGTCGCACTGCAGCTCGCGGACGGCGTCTCCTGATGTCCGTCACCGTCTCCACACTCGAACCTCCTGCTCCTCTTCTGCAGGGACGCGTTGATGCCCGTCGGGTGAGGTGATCAGCTCTGGTGGAGCTGTAACCGATGGTTGAGGGTGGCGAGGTCCTGGTCTGTCAGCCCGTGTCGGGGGTCGATGCGGTGCAGGAGGGCAGGTCCTGGGTGGTGGGCCTGCGTCCAGTGCTGGTCGCGGTGGGTGATCTCGTCGTCGATCCACGCGAAGGGGCGTCCGCCCAGGCCAGGAGGGGGCCGGGTTTTCCAGTGGAGTCCGTCCGCCGCTTCGTCGTCGGTGGGTTCGGGCCAGTTCACCACGGCGACGCGGGGGGGCCATGAATAGTGCACAGGTGGTGACGCGGCGTTTTACCTGGTCACAGGGGTGCCGCATGCGAGGTATCACCATTCGCTTGCACACTCCTCCGGGTCAATGTCCTTAAGTGAGTGAGTGGTGACGCCGAGCGTGAGCTGCCCGACCACGTCACAAAGGAGCTCGCCAAGGCCACGGGGATGGACCCGGCCGAGAGGCATCCGGTTCCGTGGGTCTGAGCCTTTGATGTTCAGCTCCGAGGAGAAGAGGGTAACTGGCGACCTCGCGTAATCGTGAGTCGCGTATTCCTCAGCGTGTGAGGACTCATGTTCACCGTGAGTGGTTACCGGGGGCAGACGCCGGGACTGCGGTGTGTCTGTCGCCGACAGCAACGGCGTGGACGGTCCTGTCTCGCAGCCGGGTTGCAGCCATGGCCCGGCGTGGGGGCGATGGGGGTCCGTGATCTCTCAGAACTACTACTCATTTATGAGAGTCGAGAACGGCAGCGTTCGCCACGAGCCAGTTCCGGACTTCTCTCGCCTCTTGGAGACGCCCGAGCCTGAGGAGCAGGTCGGTCTGCAAGCGCAGCACATCGCGCAGCGGCGAGGCGAATCGTGCGGGCACTACTGCTACGAGCTTGCGGTAGAGCTCAACCGCCTCCCCCGTAGCTCGCAGCGCCCCAGGCAGGTCCTGCTGTCCTTCATATCTCACCCATGCCCAAGCGAACAGCGAGGCGGCGAGGTCGGGTTCGTAGGCGGCGGGGTTGTCGGCCGCGAGCCGACGGTAGATCTCCACGGCCTGCTCGGTGGCGGTGAGGGCTTCGGTGTGCCGACCCACCGCCGACAGATAAGCCCCGAGGTTGGACAGCGAGCGCGCGAGGTCGGGTTCGTAGGCGGCCGGGTTGTCGGCCGCGAGCCGACGCCGGATCTCCACGGCCTGCTCGGTGGCGGTGAGGGCCTCTGCCCGCCGACCCACCGCCGACAGATAAGCCCCGAGGTTGGACAGCGAGGCGGCGAGGTCGGGTTCGTAGGCGGCGGGGTTGTCGGCCGCGAGCCGACGGTAGATCTCCACGGCCTGCTCGGTGGCGGTGAGGGCT
>NZ_JBSFUU010000178.1:0-4909 GCF_053591955.1 Streptomyces sp. NPDC002845
ACCAGTCGGCCCGCCCCCGCGCCAAGCCTTTTCAGCCCCGGCCAGGCACCCCCAGCCCGTCCGGCGCTTGAGGACGAGGCCGTTCAGGCCGATCCACAGCAACCCCCACCCACCCGCAGAGAACCCGCCTACCCCAGGGGGTCCAGGGGGCGGAGCCCCCAGGGCCGGGGTCGAAGGGGCGGAGCCCCTGAGGATGGGACGGGTAGGGGCGGCGGGGGCGAAACCACCCGGTAACACCCCCCGGCACGCCTACGCCGACGCCCGTTCCACCACCCGCGGACGCGGCTCCGCGTTCTCCAGTACGTCCCGCAGGTGCCGCTCCGCGACGGGCAGGACATCGGTGATGGTGACGTCGTGGTTCAGCTCGTTCGCGAGGGATGTGACGCCCGCGTCGCGGATGCCGCACGGGATGATGCGGTCGAACCAGGAGTTGTCGGGGTTCACGTTGAAGGAGAAGCCGTGCATCGTGACGCCCTTGGCGACGCGGATGCCGATCTGTGCGATCTTGCGGTCCTCGCGGCGCTGGCCGGCGTTGGAGGGGGCGTACTCCGGTCCGTTGAGGCGCGGGTCGAACTCCTCGTCGTGCAGCCGGGGGTCGAAGTCCAGGGAGAGCCCGCCGAGGGAGGGCCGCTGGTCCACAGGGTCGCCCAGCACCCACACGCCGCTGCGCCCCTCGACCCGCGTGGTCTCGACGCCGAACTCCGCGCACGTACGGATCAGGGCCTCCTCCAGGCGCCGCACATGCGCCACGACGTCCACCGGGCGGGGGAGCTTCTGGATGGGGTAGCCCACGAGCTGCCCGGGGCCGTGCCAGGTGATCTTGCCGCCGCGGTCCACGTCGATGACGGGGGTTCCGTCGAGGGGGCGCTCGTCGTCGGCCGTGCGCCGGCCCGCCGTGTAGACCGGCGGGTGTTCGAGGAGCAGCAGGGTGTCGGGGATCTCGTCCGCGAAGCGCGCCGCGTGCACCCGGCGCTGCTCGTCCCACGCCTCCTGGTACTCGACGGCCTCGGCGCCGAACCCCATACGGACGAACCGCAACTCACTCACGGCAAGCGCCTCCCTAGAAGCCCTGGATAGATGCGATGCATCGGATGCACTGGATGCAGTTGTTGTTGCGTGCGTTGCATTGGATGCATTAGATGCATGTGTTGCATGTGTTGCATGCGTTGCTGTGATGCATTTGTCAGGCGCGTGCTTCGCCCACGCCACTGTACGTCCGGCCGACGGCCGTCAGCCGTGGGATCAATCCTCACACGATCGGATGAATAGACGTCGAAGTGTGCGATCGGGCGCTTACTCTCCGCTACATTCACGCCGTCCAGGGAGGCCATAAGGCCTGCTCACAGGCAATCCGGGCAGATGGCCCAGCGCCGGAAGGCAGGAGACTGCACCACAGATGACGGAACGACCCGCGCAGCGCACCCCCAACCGCCAACTCGCCGCCCTCATCGCCGAGGCGGGGTTCTCCAACGCGGGTCTAGCGCGTCGTGTGGACCAGCTTGGTCTCGAACACGGGCTCGACCTCAGATACGACAAGACATCGGTCACGCGGTGGCTGCGCGGTCAGCAGCCGAGGGGGACGACCCCCGCGCTGATCGCCGAGGTGTTCACCCGGCGCCTCGGGCGGCGGCTCACCGCGCAGGACCTCGGCCTCGACGCGTGCGCCCCGGTGTACGCGGGCCTGGAGTTCGCCTCGACCCCCGAGGAGGCCGTCGACATCGTCAGCGGGCTGTGGCGCAAGGACTCCGGCAGCCACGCCGAGCTTCGCAAGATCGCGTTCACCCCGGCCGGACTCGTCGTGCCGAGCCGCGACTGGCTCATCGGCCGCGCCGACGACCGCGTCGGCCGCGGCGACCCGGGACCCGGCCGCATCCCGGCGCAGGGCAGGCCCGCCGTGCCCCGGCAGCGCAGCCAGACCGAACGCGGCCCCGGCCAGAAGGTCACCCCCGGCGACATCGCCGCCCTCCGCTCGGTCGGCGAACTCTTCCGCGCCCTCGACAACGCCTACGGCGGCGGCCACGCCCGCCAGGCCCTCGTCCGCTACCTGGAGCACGAGGCCGAGCCGATGCTCCGCGGTTCGTACGGCGAACAGACCGGCCGCCGCCTCTTCGCCGCCGCCGCCGACCTCACCCGGCTGGCCGGCTGGACCTCGTACGACATCGCCGCCCACGGACTCGCCCAGCGGTACTTCGTCCAGGCGCTGCGGCTCGCGCAGGCGGCCGGGGACCGGGCGTACGGTTCGTACGTGCTCGTCACGATGAGCCGTCAGGCGGTCTACCTGAGCCACGGGCGGGAGGCCGTGCAACTCGCGCGTGTCGCCCAGCAGGGGGTCGGATCGTCCGCGCCCTGCGTCGTCCAGGCGCTGCTGCACGCCGCCGAGGCGCGCGGGCACGGGGTGCTCGGGGAGGTACGGGCCTGCACGGCGGCGCTCGTACGGGCCGAGCGAGCCCTGGAGGCGGCCCGGCCCGACGACGAAGTGCCGCACTGGGCGCGGTTCTTCGACGAGGCGCAGCTCGCCGACGAGTTCGGCCACTGCCACCGCGACCTCCAGCAGTACCGGGCCGCCGCGCAGCACGCCGAACGCTCCCTGCAACTGCGCGCGCCCGGCTTCGCCCGCAGCCGCCTCTTCTGCCGCGTCGTCCTCGCCTCCGCCCGGCTCGGGCTCGGGGAACTCGACCAGGCCTGCCAGTTGGGCGCCGAGGCCGCCGGGCAGGCCGCGGAGATGCGGTCGGTGCGGGCGGTCGAGTACGTACGGGACTTCGAGCGGCGGCTGGAGCCGTATCGGGACGCGGCGCCGGTACGGGGCTACCGGGACCGGGTGGCGGCGCTGGGCTGACCACCCCGGGGCAGCCCCGCGGCGCGGCGGTCAGGCGGCTGTGCCGAACGGCTCCTCCGGCTCCTCCCGCGGGGCCGGGCGGGCGTCCAGGTCGGCGAGTACGGCCCGGGCGGCCCGGCGGGCCGAGTGCAGGGCGCCCTGCACCGTGCTCGTGTCGCGGTGGTCCCCGCACACGTACAGGCCGGCCAGCAGCCGTACCGGGCGCCGGAGGTCGTGCGGCGGAGTCATCGCGGGGACCGCCTCCGGGTCGTGGTGCACCGCGAGGAGCTCCCAGCGGGTCGTCGACGTGCCGTAGAGCCGGGCGAGTTGGGCGCGGACCGTGGCGTCCAGGTGGGCGGGGTGCGGGGGCGGGCCCAGCACGGTGGAGGTGATCAGGGCGCGGCTCGCCGGCGCCCGTGACGGGTCCACCTGGCTGACGACCGCCGTGTGCGAGACCGGGCCGCCGCGGTCGGCGTCCAGGAGCAACGCCGGTTCGGTGAGCGGGGGTTCGTCCGTGGCGTGGTGCAGGACCGTCACCGGGTGGAAGGCGGGGACGCGCAGGCCGGGGAGGAGTTCGGCGGCCGCCCTTGCGCCTGTGGCGATGAGGACGGCCCGGCAGGGGAGTTCGCCGTGCTCCGCCGTGGTCACCGAGGTCGTGCTGATCGCGGTGGTCCGTACGCCGGTGTGGACCGTGCCCGGGGGGAGTGTGGCCGCGAGCAGTTCCGGGAGCGTGTCCGCGCCGCCCTCCGGGATGCACAGGCGGCCCGTCGCGAAGGAGTGCAGGGCCAGGTCGGCGCAGCGGCTGGAGGTCTGCAGGGTGGGGTCGCCGAGCAGTGCGGTGAGGAGGGGGCGGAGGAAACCGTCGATGGTGCGGGGCGGGAAGCCGTGGGTGATGGTGAGGGTCTGGGCGGTGGGGAGTTCCGGGCGGGTGAGGAGGCGGGCGGGTGGGGTGGTGGCGAGGCGGGCGAGGGCGGTGGCCAGGCGGGACTGATCCGCGCGGGTGCCGCAGGGGCCTGGGCGTTGAGTGCCGTTGCTCTGCTGGCGGGGTAGGCGGGGGGCGCTTGCGAGGGCGCGTACGGCGGTGAATGCGCCCCTCGCGCTCCGGGGGGTGGTGGTGCTGGTGGGAGTGGTGTTCGCGCGGTGGTGGTGGCCGTTGTGGTGCAGCAGTACGTCTGGGGCGAAGGGGCGTAGGGGCAGGGTCTCCAGGCCTGGGGTGCGGCGGAGTTCGGGGTATGACGTGGAGAGCAGGCGGGGGGTTCGGTCGAGGCGGAAGCCGTCCACTTTGTCGGTGGACATGCGGCCGCCGATGGCCGGGGTGGCTTCCAGGACCGTGACGGTCAGGCCCGCCCTGGTCAGGTGCTGGGCCGCCGCGAGGCCGGCGATGCCGGCTCCGACGATGACCACGTCCGTTGCTTCCGCTGTGCCTTGGTGCACCGACTCAAGCACGTGCCCCTCCCGAGGTCGCGCGGCTGCTGGAGACGTCATGCCCCCAACAGGCTTCCGGA
Source organism: Streptomyces sp. NPDC002845 (assembly GCF_053591955.1). Taxonomy (NCBI): domain Bacteria; kingdom Bacillati; phylum Actinomycetota; class Actinomycetes; order Kitasatosporales; family Streptomycetaceae; genus Streptomyces; species Streptomyces sp. NPDC002845. The sequence goes on from NZ_JBSFUU010000178.1 coordinate 4,321, forward strand.
ATACCCGAGTTCGTTGGGTTCGTGAGCTCGTGGGATCGTGAGCTCGCGATGAGGGTAGGTGGCCAGGCGGCGAGGGGAAGTCGCGCATGGGGCTCGCACGGGCGCATGGGGGGTGGTGGGTGTGCATCTGTTTCCGGTGGGCGTGGGGGTTTGGGGCCGGTTTTTTCGCCCCCGCCGCCCCTACCCGTCCCATCCTCCAGGGGCTCTGCCCCTTCGACCCCGCCGGTAGGGGGTGGGTGGTGTGGGTTGTTTGGGGGGTGCGGGTTGTGTGTGGCTGGTCGCGCCCACGCGGCGGAGCCGCACATCGATACGGCCCCGCGCCCCTTGTGGGGCGCGGCTTCGGTACAGGTCTGCAACCAGTCGGCCCGTCCCCGCGCCAAGCTTTTTCAGCCCCGGTCAGGCACCATCAGCACGGCCGGCGTTTGAGGACGAGGCCGAAGGCCGATTCACCGCCCACCCAGCCGCACACTTCCAGCCCACCCCGGCCCCCTCCAGCCCGTCCGGCGTTTGAGGACGAGGCCGTTCAGGCCGATCCACAGCAACCCCCCCCCCCCCCCCCGCGCCCCCCCCCCCCCCCCCCACCCCCCCC
>NZ_JBSFUU010000179.1:0-4842 GCF_053591955.1 Streptomyces sp. NPDC002845
GGCTGAGGCCAAGGCTGGGGCTGCACCGACACGACACGCTCCGATCCGAGAAGACCCACGAGTGATCACCAGCGCTCATGGTCCACCGCCTGCTCGTCGCGCTGCTACCCCTGGCGCACGGGCAGACCCACGACCGACTCCGCCAGTCATCACGACGCCCGCCAACTCGGCGCCAAAGCACGGCAGTTGGAATTAACCACCAAGATCGGGCAGGCCTTGGCGTCGCAGACGCGGCTGGGGTGCACCATGACGGGCAGGGCCTTGACCTCGGGGTTGTTCTTGTTGAGCCAGCGGATGCTGCCGCCGAACTGGTCCGCGTCCTTCTTGGCGATCGTGTCGGTGTCGCACCCGGTCTTCAGCTCGATCACGGCCTGCCGTGCGACCGAGAGTGCCCACAGGTTGTCCGGACCCGTGCCGTACAGCTTCTCCGGCCGGGTGCTCACGAACCCGAGGTGGAGGCCCAAGCGCTCCCAGGCCCGCTCGGCATCGTCGGCGCGTTCCTCATCGCCCCACACCACTTCTTCCAGCAGTGCCTTCACCCCGAGGACCAGGTTGACGCCGTCGCCGTACTCGGCGGACAAGAACTGCGCGGCCTTGCGGGCCTGCACGGCCGCCGCCTTGATCTGGGTCGGCTCCACATGGCCCGCGAGTACCGCGGCGGCGCCGCGCCTTGTGCTGTGGAGCGCGGCGCCGCGGTGCAACACTTTTCAGATGCCGGGCCTGCGGGGGGCACGGGGGTTTCCGCACCTGGAAGCGGGGCTATCACAGGTCAGGGCCTCCCGATCGGAGGCACGGTGTTCTTCGCACAGGCGCTCCAGGCAGCGGCGGGCCAGTTCCGGATCGATGCCCCAGCGTTCGAAGGTCTCCGGACGGATTGCCTGATGGGAGACCAGGCAGCAGAGAAGATCGACCAGGGCGTCGCCTTCCCCGAGGCCCGGCGGATGACCGCCGCCGTCGATCGCTACGGCCGTCAGCACCTGCTCGCGGGTGAAGCGGCTTCCGTGGAGCGTTTCACCCTGGGCGCGTACCCGGATGGGATAGAGGCCGGGCGACGTGGTGGTGAAGGCTCCGACGTGGTCCCCGCCAGGTGTTGGCGCGAGAGTCACCGACTGCTGGCCGCCGCCTGGCTGCCGGATCTCCGCCCAGACCGTCCCTCGGTCCTCGACCGGGACGTCGTACTCGCGGATGCGAGCGACGAGCCGCACCTGCTCCCCGGGGAGCAGACTGGCCTGCAGCGCCTCGGCCTGGAAGGTCAGGTTCGAGTAGCAGTGCACGAGCAGGTCGTAGGGCAGGCCCGCAACTGCCTGGCTGCCTGTCGGCTCCACGCGAGTGAGGCGGGCGTGCGGCTTGCGGCGCAGCCTCAGGACGGCGGTCCACACCCCCTCGTGGGCGGCGACGGCCGGGTCCGGGACCGCTGGCAGCACCAGCCGGTGGTAGGCCACGTCGCCGCCCACGACGTAGTCCCCGGTGCCAAGTCCCGCAGCGGTGGACGCGTCGAGGCGCGTGCCGTCCGGGGTCTCGAGCGTGAAGTCCATGATCTCGGGGTGCGGCGTGAGCAGGAAGGTGTCGAGCCCGATGTCGGCCTCGCTGACGACGAAGGGGATTCGGTGCTCGGCACCGAAGGGCAGGTTACCGTGAGGGTCGAGGATGACGTTAGCGTTTGTGACGCCGGCCAGGATCTGCAGGAAGTACTTCGCGAGCCGGTAGCGTTGGGACGTGTCGAGCGCCCCGGTCACGAGCAAGTAGCCCTGGTGGCCCTGGGTGAGCGCCTGCAGCGCAGCGACGCTGATGTTGTGTGGGAGGCCGAGCCCGATGGCGAAGGTGTTCGCCGAGAGACCAGCGCTCGCCGCCGCGATGGTCGGCGGGGTGTTCTCCATCCCGTCGGTGAGGACGACCATGGCCTGGACGTCGTAGGGCGGCGAGGCCGCGGCTTGGCCGTCGTCGAGCGCGGCGCGGCCGGCCCCCACGCCTGCGCCGATCGATGTCCACCCCGCTGGATCCAGCGCAGGGCTGTTGATCTGCTCGAGCGCCGCCGTGCGCCCGAGCCCGCCAGGCGCCGGCCCGACGTCGGTGACGTCGGTGAGGCGCTGCGCCGCTAAGCTGTAGCGGACGATCGACAGGCCGTCCCCCGGCAGCATCGCATCGACGAACACGCCTGCCGCCTCGCGCAGCTTGGTGATTTTGGTCGTGCCGTCACCGGCGTCCTCGTCCATGCTGCCGGAGCGGTCCAGCACCAGGACGACCTCCGTGCGCGGGCGCGGCACTGTCGCGGCGGTGATCGGGATTGTCCATGTTTGCCCTGTCTGGTCGAGCTGTACCGTGACCGAGCCGCTTGCTGTGGCGCCCGCTGTGGTCGACGTGTACGAAATCCACAATCGTGCATAGTTGGCTGGCGAGTACGGCCCGGCCAACACGTCGACAGCCGTGGGCGGTGCGGCTGTGAAGTCGCCGGTCGGGCCGCTGAGGATGCGGAAGGTCAGACGCCGGCAGGTGCTCACCTCGAAGACGACGGCGCGGAAGGTCGTCACCCCGGCTCCCCCTACGCCTTCCGGAACGTTGCCGAAATCCAGGCTCGGCGTCTGCAGCGCGACGGATTCCGGCGGAAGGAACGGCTGCAGCGTCTGCCGCATCACGCGCGAGCAGACCGGGCAGAACGGGCCGTAGTCGCGCATGTAGCAGCTCGGCAGTGGGCGGTAGGCGCCACATCTGAAGTAGAACGCGCCCTCGTACGCGCCGACCGCCCCGGGCCCGGGTGGTGTGGTGGGCGGCTCACAGCCCATGCAGTCGGCGTTGCAGGAGGACGGCATTGGCGTGCTGGCCGCAATCAGGTCCCGCCACTTGTTCGTCGCCCGGTTGGCGTCGAAGGTGACGTTGGGCTCCAGCGGCTCCGTGCCGGACGCTGTTTCCCCGTTTTCGTACTCGTCGGCCAGCCCGAAGGCCGAATGCCCGATCTCGTGGATCGCGATCTCCGCCGCTGCCTCATGCGTGGAGCAGGTCGCGACCGAGCCGCCGGAACCGCCGTACTTGCTGGAGTTGACGATGACCAGCGTCTGGTTGCGCAACGGCACGGCCTCCTTGGCGGCGGCGTCCGCCCGGGCGCTGTCCACCGTGAGCAGCCGCTCCAGCCGTGTGTCGCCCCAGGGGCTGCAGAAGGTGGCGTCGAAGAACGTCCGCGGTGTGGTCCCCGGGCCGCCGCAGTCCGTCGGCTCGTCCGCGCCGCTGTCCGTGGAGGTGACATCGACGCGCCACACGTTGACGCCACACCAGAGCTCGTCCCACGGCGGGGTCACGCGGATGCGATCGATGAATGCTTGAACGTCCGTGTGATACTTCGCCAGTTCGGTCGCCTGGTAGCCGTCGCCGAGCACGACGAGGTCCCAACGCGACGACGGCGATCCATGGTCGACGACCTTGGTGGTCGCCCCGATGCTCCCGTCGCTTGCGCCCATGCGACTACTCCTCGCGGTCGTACAGCGGGAAACGGCCCTGGTCGCGTGCAGGGCCGTGGCGCTCTTCCTCGTCCGGCGGGGTCGCCCACAGGCGCACCGAATCCGCCTGCGCCAGCGCCGGGACGACGACTTCGAAGTCGGTCTGCTGCGGCGGGCGGATGTGGACCTCGATCCGTCCGTCGGGCGAGTGGTGCTCCGCGCGGACACGGAACGGGTCATGTACCAGCCGGTGGTGGAGCACCGCTCCACGCTGGTCGAGGATCTCCACCCACGCCCCCGAGTGCTTCGCGCCTCTCGGCCGCTCACCCACCGCTGCGGGTGCCACCATCGGCACGCGCTCCCTGCGGCGCAGCTGCACCGACTCGCCATCGAAGTGGAACGTCAGGCGCCACGACTCCCGCGGATTGACCGCCGCGCGTTCGGACTCACCGGCCATCACTGCCTCCATCGGTTGGCACTTGTCCGGGTTTATCCGACTCATGCTGATGTTATCCGAGTGGAGCGCTCCCTACACCTCGGTCAGCTGCCGTTCCTCACGCGGCCGGTGTGCCTGCCGGTGCTCGCCCGGTTGCACTGCCCAGGGCAGGGCCCGTCGAAGGTCGAGCAGGCCGCGCAGATGATCCGGTTCCTGTCCGCGTGCCACTACCGCCGCCGTGTGCACGTGGTCGCGGACGCTGCCTACCACGGACGCGCTCTGCGGGAGCTTCCCGGCCACGTCACCCTCACCGTCCGGCTGTCGGTCTCGGCGGTGCTGTATGCGCTCGCCCCGCCGCCCAACGGCAGGCGCGGCCGGCCGAGGCTGAAGGGCGACCGGCTGGGCACCCCGGCCGAGCTGGCCGCCGCCTGCGGCTTCGCCCTCACCCCCGTCAACCGCTACGGACGTACCGAGCAGGTATTCCTCGCCGAGTGCACCTGCCTGTGGTACGGCTCACTGCACACTGTCGGCGGTCACGAAACCCAATTCCCCACTCTGAGCCGATCTTGAGCACGTATATTACGTGACGGACGACAACCTCCCCACGGGAGGGCCGACACCTGCCGGAACGTTCCTCGGCCGCCCACTGGCCTTTGATCCGGCCAACGGGAGATCAGGACATCACCTGGCCATAGTGGATGTCGCGACCGACGGCGCCGCCCCCAGCCCGGCGAGCCGCTCAGCCTCAGGCGCGGACCCTGCTCAGGCCCGTACGAGAGGGCCGGCTGCGGCGGTGAAGGCGTGGTGCCGGCCCGGGCGATGCTGGCTCGCCGGTCGCGGTCGGCCCGGTCAGGGGCCTCGTGCAGGCTGAAGGTGACGTCGACGCCGGGGTTCCGCAGTTGGTGGACACACGGGCAGCCGGGAACCGCTTCTGACCAGGTGAAAGGAAGTTACTCGCGCGTCGGCCGTGTGCCTACA
>NZ_JBSFUU010000180.1:0-4802 GCF_053591955.1 Streptomyces sp. NPDC002845
TCGGTGGACTACCGCTGCGGACCTGCCCGAGCCTCCCGACGCCTACGCACACCAGGCCATCTGACGTGCAGTTTTCACGATGCACCGTGCTCACTGGTCGCAATACACCACCCAGTGGCCGCCAACCGTAGACATCGACGACCTCAAGACCCACTCGAAGGAGACACCGTCCGGCAGCGGAATCTGGGTCGTCCGGGCCGGCACCGCAACCATCCGAGACCTCGCCGAACTCTGATACCTGGCCCTGGGCCCTGCCGCCGCCGGGGACCCCGAGGAGCCGTCGATCTACGGCTGCTGCGACGCGATCGGCGAGAGGACAACAGGTGGGAGTTCTTGGAGTTCGCCCTCCGCCAGGACCTGTGGGCTCGGCAGGGCGGCCGGCACGTCTCCTGGCCGCTCACGTCTGCGACATGCGGAGATGCGCTGATTGGCAGCAGCAGGCGGGGCTTTGCCGGTGCCGGGCACGGACATCGCATTGCAGTCCCGGCCGGTAGCGTCATGGGTGTCAGGACGCTGTGCACTACCAAAGAGCCCTGGAAATGCGGACTTTGCTTGGCGGCTGCCGCATCCCAGGGCTCCCGGTGTGTCCCGGGTCGTCCCCAACCCCCTTGTACTGGCAGTAGGAGGAACCCTTGACTGACATTCCTGAAGCTACACGATGCCTCGGACAGTCGCTCCGACCAGCGGAAACGGACACAAGCGCGGTCGTCGGCTCGTGCGGATCGTCCGAAGAGGTCGGCGGTGTCGTCGCGCGGGTGGAGATGCCGACCGTCCGATGACCATGCTCGTGATCACTCCCGGCCTGCTGCTCGTCGCGATGGTGTCGGCGGCCGTCGGGTTCGGCGTGTACCACCACACGAAGAAGAGCAGCACCACGGTGCCCGCCACGGGGGACCTGGTCGCCGCGATCGGTTCCGGCGTGGTTGTGGCGTCGCTCCTTGTGTCGATCGGGTGGGCGGCCGTACCGCCGAGCTCGGCCGAACCGGCCAACGGCGGCGTCGTACCCACGTGTTCGTCTTCGTCCTTCTCCCGCGGGTGTTGAAAGGGCACCCCGCAGACCTCCTTGTGTCGGGGCCGGCGGTCATTCGACCGCCGGCCCCGGCACATCCGCTACTCCGTGGGACACGAGATCGACGCAGAAGGAGATTTTCGCGGTCGCTCCCGCTTCCCGGCGTCGCTCGGCTCGGTTCACGTGCTGCGCAGCCGGGTGACCGACACCACTTCCCTGATGCTTGAGTGAGTTCAAGCGTCAGGAGTGATAGCAGTTGAGTACGTGGCAAGTGGTGCGGGTGCCGGATCCAGGTCGGTGGGGCACGCTGCCCGACGAGGGTGTGCTGGGGGTACGGGCTCTGCCGGAGGCGGTGGCCCGGATCGGACTCAAGCCGGGTGATCCGGTGTTCGTGAGGCCGGACGGAATGGTTGATGCGGATCTTCTGGATTTCGTCCGGTCGAGCACGTTCCGGAACATGGAACGTGAGTCGAAGCGGAACTACTCGACGGATATGCGTCTGTTGCTGGAGTTTCTGTCCTCACGGGAGACCGAGTGGCGGCACGCAACCCAGCAGGACCTGGATGATTTTCGGGACTGGCGGTGCGAGGCGCCGGAGAACCCCGAGCGGATCAGCGGCACGAAGTGGGACCGGGAGGCGGCCGCCTTCACCAAGCTGTTCCGGTGGGGGAAAGTGAGCCCGCTGCCGGTGGACGTGTCGCGGCGGGAGGACCGGGCGGCGGATTCGGTCAGCTCGCGGGTGTCGTGGCTGACGCCGCGGACCTGGGGACTTTGGTCGGATATCGGTCTGCGTGGCTATACGCGTGGTGGTCTCCTGGCGCCGGGGTGGGATTCGCGGACGGAGATGCGTAACACGGGCTTCGTGCAGCTGCTGTTGTCGTCGGCTCTGCGGCGGCAGGAGGGCGGGTCCCTGCTGGTATTTGAGCTGCCCACTCAACGTCTGCGGCACGGCCGCTACTGCCATGGCCGGATAGCTGGGGCGGTGACGCGGTCGAAGAACAGCCGGGTCTTCTACGCCTCAGTGGATGCGGTCGGCCAGGTCGAGTCCTACATCCAGTCCGAACGGGCCTGGGCCATCCAGCGGGCCCAGGCTATGGGCCGCTACGAACGGCTGCCGGAGATGCGGCTGATCACTCGGGTGACGAGGGGGGTGAAGCCGAAGGTCGAGTGGGTCGACCGCAACGGCGTCATCGGGGAGAAGGAACTGAGTCGGCTGGACTGGGTGGAACGGCAGTCGCTGTTCCTGGAGGGGCCGGAGGGGCCGGAGCCTGCGTATCTGTGGCTGACCGAGCAGGGCTTGCCGATGGCGCCCGAGCGGTGGAACGGGGTGTTCAGGACCGCGAACCAGCGCTGCGAGGAGGTCTTGCTCACCGAGAAGGAGCGGACGATCACTCGGGACTTCCGGCTGGCGGAGGTGCGGGGCAAGAGCCCGTATGCCACTCCGCACTCCGCCCGACATTCGGCGGCGCTCTACATGCTGATCCTGCTGAACGAGCTTTTCGAGTCCCGCTACGGGCTGTCGAAGGCGGAGAGGCGGGACTTTGCCCTGCTGTTCGGGGATCCCTGGTGGCTGGTGAAGACGATCCTCGGACATTCGGACATAGAGACCACGCAACGGCATTACCTCGCGCCGGTCGCTCATTTGCAGCTGGAGTCGATCCTCGCCATGGCCGACACCACTGACAGCCAGAACGAGCAGGTCGAAGACATGGACGACGTCTTCTCCCGGCTCGCCCGGGAGACGGCCGGGATCCAGGACATCGACGCCCTCCTGGAGGGGGCGTCGTGAGCGGGCGGGGGCGCAAGGCTGTCCTGCCGCCAGCTGGCCATCGCGTCGATCCTCCGTTGGCCCCGGACGGACTCGTGGTGACGGTGACCAACAGGGCCGGCTACAAGAAGGCGTACGACTTCGCTGAACTGCCGGTCGCAGGGCCGATGCAGCGCTCGCTGGCCAGGGCGTTTGCCATCCAGTCCCGCGGATGGACCAGCCACAGAACTGCCGGGACCTGCTGGAGCAAGATCCAGCTGTTCGCGAAGTTCCTCTCCCGGCTGGACAGTCCACCGGATGACCTGGACGGACTGACCGTCGCCATGATGCAGAGCTGGCGGGATCGACACATCAGCACGAACTCCGGCAAGGGCATGCTGTCAGGGGTCCGCCAGGTGCTGCGGCAGGACTCCCGACTGGCTGACGGCCCGGTGGGGGAGGAACTGGCCCGCCGGATCCCCAGGCCGATGCCGAGCAAGCAGTCCTATGAGGAGGCTGAGCGGGACCGGGTGGTGTTGGCCGCTCAGCGTCAGTTCCGGTCGGCCTGGCTGCGGATCGGCGAGAACACGCGTCTGCTGACCAGATGGCGGGCGGGCGACATGATTGAGAAGCCGTTGTCTTACCGGATGTGGTCACTGAGTTTCCGCTGCTCAGGCATGGTTCCGGTGTCGTCGTGGGAGCGTTCGGGCGATCAGTTCGTCCTCGACGATGCGGAGGTGGCCGGTGGCGTCGGTGATGGGTTTGCTGGAGGAGCGGGAGGCTGCTGCCCGGGTGCGGGTGGAGGAGCTTCAGGCGGAGGCGGACCGGATCCTGTCCGAACTCGCTGCGGCTGAGGCCGTGTTGGAACGCCGGGCGATCGCTCGGGTGGAGCTGGCCGAGGCCCTGGCCGCCCCCGGTGATGCGGCGGATGCGACCGTGCAGGAGGCGCCGGAGCCGGTGCCGGAGGCCAAAGCGGTGAAGGTCCCGGTCGCGGGGTCGATCGTGCCGCACTTTGGGGAGGGGATGACGGTGGAGGCGCTCGCGCCGGATTACCGGCGGATCGTGGAGCTGGTGGAGTCCGGTCCGCAAGGCGGTGAGGGTGTGTCGGCGAAGGAGATCGCATCCGGGCTGGGGCTGGAGTTGGTGCCGGCGAAGATCGAGGGGGTACGGTCCAAGGCGAGGCGCCTGGCCGAACGGGGCTGGCTGGCCGTGTCCCCGTCCGGACGGTTCACGCCGCGGCAGCCCGCCGTGACGATTCCTCCCGCCGCCGGGAAGCCGGGCGGGCGAGGCGACGGCTCATGAGCATGGCCTGCGAGAAGTAGATGAACGCCTCGCTGCTGGCGGGCAGTGTCTCGAAGTCACGCACCAGGCGACGCGAGCGCATCAGCCACCCCAGCGTGCGCTCTACTACCCAACGTCTCGGGAGTACCACGAATCCCTTCATGTCATCGCTGCGTTTGACGATCTGCAGCGTGAGCTGGAGTTTCTCCTTCGCCCAGGTGACCAGGCGGCCGGTGTAGCCGCCGTCGGCCCACACCAGCGTGATCTTGTGGAACCGTGCCCGCAGGCGGGGCAGCATGACGCGGGCGGCCTGGCGGTCGGTGACGTCGGCAGCACACACCAGCACCATCAGCAGCAGGCCCAGGCAGTCTGTGACGACGTGCCGGCGCCTTCCGTTGATCTTCTTGCCGCCGTCATAGCCGCGCGTGGCGGCGGGCACCGAGGCGGCGCCCCTGACCGACTGCGAGTCGATGACCGCCGCGGTTGGCTCCTGCTCCCGGCCCTCGGCCTCGCGGGCCCGGCCGCGCAGCCGGTCGTGGAACTCCTTGACCAGGCCGTGCTCCCGCCACCTGCGGAAGAAGGCATACACCCGGTCCCAGGCAGGGAAGTCGGCGGGCATAGAGCGCCACTTGACGCCGTTGTCGGTGACGTACCGGATCGCATCCAGCATCCAATGCCACGAAGTTAAGGACCCGTTGGCGGTGTCAAGAGTGGGGGATGCGGGAGGGGCCTCTGCTATCCAGGGGATCGACGAAGATCTTCCTG
>NZ_JBSFUU010000181.1:0-4723 GCF_053591955.1 Streptomyces sp. NPDC002845
GTGGACCACTTCTTCTGCCCGTACACGTACAAGGTGCTGGTCGTGGCCCGCCCCGCACCGTCGTAGGCGGTCTCGGTCTGGACCGGGGCCTCGCCAGCACAGGACGGACTTACCACGCTCCGCTGACGTCCGTGGTTGTGCGGGGAAATCCGTGGTTGTTGCCGTCCTACTGCCGTCAGGAGCACGGCAGCGGGCGTTGACGCGGGTGACGCCTACTGCCATGCGCCGGGTTCGGCGCGGAGGGTGGCGCGGGTGGTGCGGTGGTAGAAGTCGTGGCCGGTCTGAGCGCAGTGCTCGGCGATCCAGCGGGTCAGTTCGTCCGCGGCGTGGAAGTCGCCGGAGGCAGCGCCGCAGTCGTGGTCTTCGCCGGTGACGCAGACGGCTTCGAACGTGGGCAGTGCCAGGGGGTCGACGATGGCGGTCACGTGGTACTCGCGGAAGCGGTAGCGCCTGCGGGGCGGGGTGTTGATGCCGGTGGCGTCAGGCATGTTCGATCACCTCTTCCTGCGGGTCCGGGATGCGCTGTCCACGCGACTCCGCCACCCGGAGCGCATCCGTCAGGGCCTCGGACAGTCGACCGGCCAGCCAGCGGTACTCGGTGGCCGACAGTGCTCGTGCGCCAGGGGCCAGGACTTCGCGGGCGTGTTCCAGCAACTCTTCGCCCATGCCGAGTTGGACGGCTTCGATGCTGTCGGCGAGCGTGGACAGGTAGCCCCTGCCGTCGGTGCTCAGGTAGCAGGGGCGCCCGTCCGGGGTGGTCCACGGCAGTAAGCGGGTGCCAGCCAAGCCCGTTGCCGCGTCGTACAGTTCCCTGCGCCGCATGCGGTCCGCGTCGCTCCTGGGATTGGTCACCGTGCACCCCTTGGCTCGTGTCGCTGATAGGGACACGGTGACCGTAGGAGCTGACTGTCCGTCACTCCATACATGCGCCAGGGCAGTTTGCGACGCAGGGTGTGCGAAGTGCTGCGCTGCGTGGTAGCTATCCGACAACGCCCAGGTAGGAGGCCATGTCGCGCATCTCGGCGGTGAGGATCCGCTTACGCTTCTTCAGGATCTCCTGCATGGTCTCGGCGGCCACGTGCTGATGCCTCAGCCACTGGGGGGATGCTCGGCGCACTCCCGTCAGCTCATCCATCGCCGCAGTCAGGTCGTTGGTGCGGGCGTGGGCGCGTGCTACGTCCATGCGGTGGCGGTTCCAGTTGTCGTCACTCGGCCGCCCGGTGCTCTTCCACGCCTTGGGCGACAGGGCGTCCTCGCCGGCCTTGCGGACGACGGTACGTGCGTCCCCTACAATCATGGCGTCCTCCACGCCCTTCATGCCGACGGTCAGCGGACCGAAAGTCGTCCAGTGCCGGAAGAACGAGCCGGTATGCTCCCGTCCTACCGCCGAAGCCGCTGTACTGGCCACGCGGTGGTAGTGACAGGCCTCCTGGGGGCGGTTGTTACGGCCTGCGGCAGCCGCAGCCCGCAGTGCCAGCCAGCCCCATGCCGCGCATTCGTCAGGGGTCGCCTTGGACAGCCTTGGCTCGATCATGTCGGCGGTCTGGGAGGCGAGGTGCTCCGCCTCGTCCAGGCGTCCCTGGCGCAGCAGAAGCCAGCACATGCCGATCACGCCGGACGCTGCGGTGAGTGTGTCTGCGGCACAGCGGGCGTCCGTGATCGCCCCGGCCAGAGCGGTGTAGCCGAGGTCATACTGCCGGATCTGCGTGAGATAGCGCCCGGCCAGTTGCAGAGCTTCGGCTCGGGCCAGAAGCGCCTGGCGGTGTTCCTCGCCGTTGTCGAAGTAGGCGACCGCGCCGTTGGCGTCCCGTAGGAGTCCGGGGAGTTGGGAGGCAACGCTCTTGTAGCTGTCAGAGTGGTACAGCACCGCGCCGTCATGCACCACCTGGCGGAAGCGGCGCACGTTCGGCTCCTCCTCGCCGGCCTCGCCGCCCGGGTCGGCCAGTCCAACCGGCGGGGTCAGGGCAGCCCGCAGCTCGATGAGGTTGACGCGGTTCGCGTCCTCGGCGCGGCCCACCGGTTGCGGAGCGTCCGGGGCCAGCAGCGTGGCTGTGGTCACTGCCAGGGCACGGGCGAGGGTGTGCAGCGTCTCCATGCGGACTGTTCCGCCCTGTTCCACCTTGCGCACCGTGCCCGGCGACACGCCTGCGGCATGGGCCAGTTCCTCCTGGCTCATCCCGGCCCGACGCCGGTACTTGCGGACGTTGTCCGCCAGCTCCGTGAGTTCCGTAGCCATCTGCTCACCACCTCCAGCGCCACGGTACGCCGGACGGGCGCATCAGCCGGTGGCTATCCGGCAGATACCCGCCCGGGAGTGATCACCCACCCAGCGCGACGCGTCGGGCAGCGATCGGCCAGGCAGCGCGGGGCCGGGCCTCCGGCAGAGCCGACCTGAGCGGGAGGGGTCCCTCGTCGGTCGGGCAGCTTCGCCGGACCAGGGTTCCCCGGGGGCCGCCAAGGTCACACCATGACGCTCGCGCTCGGCCTTGGCGGCATCAGGTGTCCCGCCAGAGTTCCCGTTCTTCCAGCTCGCCAAAGCGGGCCTGCCCGGTACGCATGTCCACCAGGATCGGCCAGCAATCGAGCAGCTGGTCTCGTACGTCACGGGTCTCTAGAAATCGAGCCGAGTTGTAAGGAGCGATAAGGTACCCATGCTTCACACGAACCCGCGCCCAGTCGATACCCAGCTCCGGTTCGCTAGGAGCGTAACTGGCCCGCAAGAGACCTACGGCGATCTCCCTGGCTCTATCTTCCGAAATCATCAGTTCGTCCTCATGAACATGTATCCGCCCCAACTCGGGGCGTGACTGGCGTTCCCTGTCTGACCATCAAGGAAGGTGACACGACCTTTAATGTTCACCACGTTGAAGACATGCCCACCATCCGAGTCGAGGCCATGAACGATTCCCCCGGCACCATTACCGGAATTCTGCATTTCTTTCACTATGTTCGAGAAGCTCTTGCTACGGAATCTATGACCGTAGAAGTTCTCAATGGCAGACACGGGACCGCGGCCAATATTCGGCAGCGCATTGGAGCGAGCACCACTAGAGAGCATCTGATCCACTGAGCCCACGCAAGCTCGTCAATTCGTCTTTCCATCCCAGGGCTGATCAGACCTCTGAGCTTGGTTTCTGGAGCGTAGCATTTACCCCCCAGGGTAATACTACGAGTCGGCCTCCAGGCATCCGCACCCTGCGCGGGATGCCTGTTTCCTCCCCTCCTTCCGCCGCTCCCAACGACCATACCAAGCCCGGCCGCATCTGAATTAAGGTCTAGCCCATGCTTCTCCGCCCAAGCGATATACCTTTCCGTGAGACATTCACCCTCGATGACGCAGGCAGGAGTATAGAACGCACTGGTGAGGTTTAAGGGTCAGCGCCGTGGACTGCGTCGCCTCGACATCAACGGCAGCGGGTCACACCGTATCTTGCGAAATCTCAAAAGCAACTGGGCTCTTGCTGCTCACTGTCTCCCAAACAGGGTGACCAGTCACATCCGCAAACCATTCACTGAACGGGATATCCCCACCTCGAAACCACCAGGAAGAATGACTTCCAAGTTTATCGAGGTCACTATCTGTTCGATATCGATACTCAAACTGCACTTGCAGATATTCTTCAATGTCCACGCCTGAAGCATCCGTTGCAAGTTGACGAGTCACCCCCAATATAAACGTGGGTTCGGGAAGCCAATTAGCATTCCCATACTGGAACAGGAACCCGTCCGCGTCCTCCAAAGAAGGCACGTCAAATTCGATCCCCTCAAATTGACGCACCGTCTCAAAAAGAATTTCAGAGCTAGGGTTTTCCACTCCCGCACTAGCCGACGTGAACACCGCCTGCGCGACGCCTGCGGCCTCGTGGATCGATCGCCTCATGGTCAATTTTCCACACCTTCGCGGTTCAGGATGACTATCCGCCGCCTGGCCCCTCTCAGCGAGAGGGGCCAGGCAACATTACATAGCATTACATCATACCCCGTGGCTCTAGCCGCTAGGCGCTAGGCGCTACGGCCAATACCCACTCTGAAGCTGCCGGGATATATGGTTCAGCACGTCTATTGCTTCGCCACGATTTCTGGCACCGGACATCATGTCGTTGACGTATGTAAAGTATTCGTTTGTATGAATACGTGAATGTACGGATCTTCCGTTTGGGTTCGGAGCAGACGTGCTCTTCGGGAGGAACACACCATTGGCCGCGGTATTGATGTCAATGTTGTATTTGGTCAGGACCTGGCGTGCCGGCGTAGCCTTCTTGGAAGTACTTGCCACAATGTGATGGGCTGCCGTTTCCGCCGGACGCCTGACACCAGAAGCAACAAGGTTGTCCCCGAGGATCTTCGCGTTGCTGGAAGTTGTAGGCGCCTTTGCCCTCGGGTTTCGTGGTGTTCCACTTTGGTTATGGAGGAAGATTGCCGCCAGAGCACCGGGTACGAGATACGCGTCGGAATTAATGTCGTATCCCTGCTCGGCTGCCCAAGCATCGAACTGCTCACCGTAGTCGCAACCGCCCTCTGCCTGTCTGTCTCCCCAGCAGCCAGTGTCGAAAGTCCCTTTGACAAAGCCAGCTGTGTAGGCAGTGTTCCTGATGAGACCGAGCAGGATGTTCCCGAATGTGCCTGGGTCTGACGGGCCAAGGTTGTACGCGCAGTTTCCATCCTTGATGGAGCACACCTGGTCGCTGTTGGTGGTGGTCCCGGTGCTGCTGATGGTGACGGT
>NZ_JBSFUU010000182.1:0-4536 GCF_053591955.1 Streptomyces sp. NPDC002845
CACCGCGCTACCGCCTGCCACCGGCACTGGAACAACGTCACCGCGGCGGCGACTACGTAACCCGACGACCAAGATCAAGACTTACAGCTGCCGTGTCGGTCTCGGCCAGGATCCCGCGCTCGACCAGCCGCTTGAGCTTCAGGCGGACGTTGTTGCCTTGCCGGGCAGTCGGCATCGAGGCGATGGGGGCCCTTGTGTTCAATACCGCAGCGTTAGTCATCTCGATCTTCTCGCTCGTAATATCAGGCGTCATCGCATTGAGGCAGCTGAGATCGTCCCAGGGCGCGAACGTTCTCTCGATCATCCTGGACGGATTCAAGGAGACAAGGACAGTAGAATTCTCCGAATCAGTCGAGTACGTTCTTTACCATTTCACTTCGGCGCACCCCGAGCACATCTCTTACCTGGATCTTCCGGATCCTGCGAAACAGCACGTTCGCCGGATCGGACTCTTCTACGACGACCTGGGGAAACTCGTCGCCCATGGCCTTGTTGACGAGCGCCTCGTCATCGGGTCGTACGGGCGAAGCGTTCTTCGAGCATGGGCGGTGTTGTGCCCCTACATCTATGCGGAGCGCGAGAAGCATCGGAGACTGGCGATGCCATACTTTGAAGATCTCGCGTTCAGGGCAAAACAGCGGACACCCGAGGATGTTCACCGAGAACTGGGGATGAAGAGGTTCACCGTCTCCGAGGCCATGGCACGGGAGATAGGACCCCCGCCAGAGGGAAACTGAAGGTGTCTTTCTTGATCAGCAGTTCCCCCCATCGCCCGGTGCCCGTGTTGACTTCGTCGGCTGGACGATCCCGCGCAGGCCCGTACGGGGCCGTCGATGAATTAGCCTCGATCTTTCGTGATGGGCCGCCGACGGAGTCGGGGACCCATTTCGTTGTCGGTGGCCGGGGGCGGGCAGGCCGAGGGCCCGGGTGTCGTCTCGGGTGGACGCCGGGTTCCACTGCTCCGGGCTGGATCCTCTTCTGGTAGGGACAGGCGAGTCCACTGGTCAGCCGGGGTTCGGCAGGAGTGCAAGCCGTTCGAGGGCGTCTGTGATCTCGCGGGTCCAGGGCCAGTGGTGGGCGAGGCGGAGGATGCGGCGCCGGCCGGTGGTGACGAGCTGGCCGGCCGCGGAGAACAGGCGGAACCGCAGGCGGCGCGGTTCCCAGAGGCGGGCTCTGCCGGTCAGGGCGAGCACGGGCATCCAGGCCAGCAGGTCGAGAGCGATCTGGACGATCTCCAGCCAGATGCTGTTCTGCGCGGTGTCGTGCAGGGGGAGGTTCCGCAGGCCGGTTGAACGTGCGGCCCGGATGCGGTCCTCCGCGCGGGCCCGCAGCCGGTGACGGAGTTCGAGTTCGGCGATCGGGCGGTCGGGGGTGTTGGTGGCGAAGCAGGTGATCCGCATGCCGTCCGCGTCCGTGATTCTCAACTGGGCTCCGGGGTGCGGCCGTTCCTTGCGGACGATCAACCGCATGCCCTTCGCCCATCCGTCGAGCAGGTCACCGGTGAGTTCGGCGACCCAGGCCCCGTCACGGACTTCGCCGCTGGTCTCGACGGCCGGTGTCCAGGCCGATGCGGGGATGTTCAGGACGTTCTGGTGGATGGCCTCGGTGATCACCATGCCGACCGAGTAGGACAGCCAGCGTCCGCGCTGGGCGAGCCAGGCCACGAACTCATGGGTGCCGCCGCCGGAGTCGCAGCGGATCAGCGTGTGCCCTCCCCGCCGGTACTTCTTGGGCAGTTGAGCGAGGGCAAGGCGGGCGGCGGTGATGTGGTCGGCGGCCGTGTTCGAGCCTGCGTTGCCTGGGCGGAGGAGAGCCGCGACGGGTTCTCCGGTTCCTCCAGGGCCGTGGTCGACGAACCCCATGAGCGGGTGGTGGCCGTAGGTCTTCTTCCAGGTCGGGGCGGCATCCTGCTTGTCCGAGTGGGCGACGACCAGGACCCCGTCCAGGTCCACGATCACCTGCCCGCCGGCATCCGGAGCCTGGTCGCCAGCCAACTCCCAGACTCTTTTGCGGACTTCGGAACGTGCGGCGCGGATCGCGGTCAGCGCCTTCTCGCCCGAAGCGGCGAGGGTGTCGATCAGCCGGGAGACCGTCGGATCGGAGGCGACCGGCCCGAACACGGCTGGCTCGGACCGCAGCAGGGCGATGTCGGCGAGGCAGTCCCCTCTGAGCGCGACCGCCAGCGCAAGGTCCACGAGTACCTTGCCGGGGTCGTGGACGGCCCGGGGCTTCCGCCACGGTGCGAGGACTGCGGATATGGCCTGGTCAAGGCCGGTCTTGCGGACAGTTTCAACCAGCAGGACCGAACCGGCCTGCGAGACCACGGCCCGGCCGTCTTCCTGGACGCGGACATGGGGGTAGGACCCGGTAGGCTTCTTCACCTGGAAAGTGCCTCTGGATTCGGCGGGAACAAGGACCTAGACAATCCTCATTGTTGCTGGTCAGAGGCATTTTCTGCTTACCTGACCGCCTGTCGGACAGCCCGCTTCATGAAAGCGCGAGGTTAGGAGTAGGGCCCTTGTCCCGGCGGCAGGGTTGGACCGTGCGAAGACTTCAATCAGCCAGCGATGCTGGTGGGTGCCGTCGCGGTGTCGCGGTGCATGATGTGGCCGGTGGCGGTGAACGCCTCATTGCCGACCAGCGGGCCGGTCCGGGTCTCCGTGACGATGAATCCCTCGCCAGCGTAGAGCGCCTCGGCGGCTGGGTTGCCGTCGAGCACGGTGACCTCAACCCTCGGTCCGGCGGCGGCAACGGCGTGGCGCAGCAGTGCCCTGCCGATCCCCTGCCGGTAGCGCTGCGGGTCGACGTACAGCCAGGTGACCTCGTCGTCGTCGAGCGCGACGAAACCGGCTACTCTGCCGTCGGCCTCCGCCACCCACAACTGGCCGTCGAACAGCCCTTCCTGCTCAGCGGTCTGCGCGAGCGTCAGGAACGCCTCGACCCCGGCGGAGTTGCGCAACTCGTCAAGGCGCGCGGCATCGTGAATTCGCGCGATCGCGTCCCAGTCATCGTTGGCATATGGCCGAATCTCGATCTTCACGGGCGGCATGCGCACAATCCTCACGGTCCACCCACAGCCGGCGCAACACGTTTACGCCGCCACCGCGGCACGCGGCGGGAGCGGGACGACCGGCGCAGATCACGAGCGCTGAACTGCCGCGTAGTGCGCGGCACGTCGCTGAGCCGCCCCTGCGCCTAGCCGCCGGCCATGCAGGCCAACCGTCGTCACCCACCTCGAAGTACCAGATGGAGTGACCCCAGCTGTCGAACTCGTCGCCTCGTGACTCGTCCCAGCGACGGCGAAAGAACCGGTTCGACATGGCGCACAGCCTACGGCTGCTCGGACGCACTGATCTGCCGCGATCCGCGCGCCCGGCGGCCCGCGGTCGGTCCGCCGCTGAAGGCGCTGTGGCCGTACTCGCTAGGCTCAGGGTTGTAGTCGTTCACCAGCGGTGTTGCGACGACCGCCAGAACCTGACCCAGGCCCGGAAGGCACCGTGGTGGCCTGGCCCATGCCTATGAGGCGGCCCTCACCCGTCCCATCGCCTGGTCACGCGGCAGGAACGGCCACATGCTCATTCGGGGCATGACGACACCGTGCTCGTTGCGCATGGTGAGCTCGCCGTCGTCTGCCTTCTTCAGCACCTCGCCCGCGTTCTTCAGGGCCAGGGCAACCCGGGTCTGCAGGCGGGGCTGGAAAGGCAGGACGAGGGGCACAAGGGCGGCGATCGCGGCGGCCTCGGGGATCAGGTTGCTGGTGAGTTGGCCGATCACGTGGTTGAAGGCGGCATTGGGCTTTTGCGGCAGCCGGACCCCGGCCTTGCGCATCGAGCCCAGCAGCAGCGTCAGCATGTCCTCGAATGCGTTGCGCAGCTCGATGACGTTCTCGTAGAGCACAGCACTGGCCACCACCGGCCAGCGGCCCCGCTCCAGCCGGTCCAGGAAGTCCTTGAGCAGTTTCAGGTCGATGTCGCCGGCGTACCGGTATTTCGGCTCCACCCGGGACAGCAGCCTGCCTCCCTCGACGCCCTCTCGCCAGGACGAGCGGCTCAGCTCCCTGAACCACTCTTCCTGGCTGCGCGGTGAGTACACGCCGCAGCCGACCAGAATTTGGTAGAGGATCTTGGCGCGCAGCGGGCGGGCGCCCCGCAGCACGGCACCGTAGGTGACATGCGAGTAGCCGGGCGCCTGACGGGCGAGCTGGCGATGGCTGAGCTCGTTGAAGTCCAGCAGCGTCTGGAGCAGCTGACGCAGCTCGACTTTGCCCGCGGGACTGACTGGGATCAATACGCCGGTGCGCTCCCACCGGCGCAACGCCTCACGGCTCAGGTCGCCGGCGGGCCCGGCTTTCGCCACACGCAGGCTCTGCCAGCGGTCGCTCCATTCGTCAGGGTCTCCCCCGCAGGCCAGTACGTAGCTGACGACAGCCGCCCAGGTGGGCTGAAGTTTCCCCGTGATCTTGGACACTCGTTGGTTATGCCGCGAGGGCGTGTTGATGCCGCTGTCTGGTCTCGGCCGGGGTGAGGTAGCCGAAGG
>NZ_JBSFUU010000183.1:0-4485 GCF_053591955.1 Streptomyces sp. NPDC002845
GCCAGAACCGATACCGGCCCGCCCTCAGCGAGGCCCCGACCGGCACGCCCACCCCTAATACGTCGGCACGGCCACCCCGATTACATCGGCACCCCCTGTACGGCATCGGCTCCTTTGCTCAGCGCCCCCGCATGGTCACCGGCAGCACCCCCCGCGGCGCCGAGCGCGATGTACCGCCGGACGCCGAAATCATCGGCTTCGACGAAGAGCAGATCACCTGGCAGAAACCCACCGGCTTCGCCCGTGACCCCAACGCGCACCCCGAATGGGCCGCCGCGATCTGGTCCGGCGCCCGCGCCGCCCTGCTCACCCAGCGCCACCGCGAGGAGGACACCTACGCCGGCGCCCTGCATACCGCGCCCGGCAGCGTCATCGCCTTCCGTACCGACGCCCTCTACCTCACCCAGGCGCAGAACTGGCCTCACCACCACCAGCCCGGCGACTACCTTCTGCGTGGACAGCTCACCGGTCCTCTGGCGGCGCCCACCACCGAGGAAGAGCTCTTGACGCTGCGCAACGCCGGGCGTGCCGCCCTCACCGCCGGTCAGGAGACCTGATGCCGCCCCGTACCCGCTCCAACCGCCCCAGAAGGCGGGGGGAGTTGAACGAGGCGGCTCGCCTCGCCGACCGGCTCCAACAGGCCGGCTACACCAAACGCGACATCGCCCGCATCATCAACCGCGACCCCTCCCTCGTCTCGCAGTTCTACACCAAGAACAAGGGCGCGGCCTTCGTCACCGCCCTGCGGGAAGTCCTCACCGCCGTTGAGGCCGGCGGCATCACCGACCTGCCTGAACTCGCCGCCATCGCCGCCCGCCACACCACCCGGCGCACCACCGCCTCCGGTGCCCGTGCCCGGGTCCGCAGCAAGGCCGTCCTGATCACCCCCACCGGCTCCGGCACCGGCCGCCTCGGCGCCCAGGCGATTGCCTCCGGCTCCGCCCGCCTGCGCCCGCTGATCGGCGAAGCCGCCCGCTTGGGGCTGCGCCTGGCCTTCACCGTCCGCCTGGCCAAGACCGCCTATCTGCACCCCTCCGGCAGCCGTACCGATTCACCTGGCATCCGCCGTGACGTCATCCAGCGCGCTGACCACACCGAAGAACGCTCCTACGGTTCCGCCCAGACCGGCGGTTTCGACGCCGCCGACTTCGCCCGCCGCGTGGATGCCGCCGCCGGCGACGTGACCGCCGCCGTTCACCAATGGCTCGTGGAGGGGGGCCGTATCCGCGCGGACGCTCAGATCATCCACCTCGAGGTGCGCACCTGGCGGCCGCGCTGAGAGCGCCCGCAGCTCCGCACCCTGCAGCCGCGCCGACTCCTTCCGCTGGGGCTCTGGCAGTCAACGAGATGCGGATGATCCGCAGCCGAAGAAGACCCTGGTCAAGGCCGCCGCTCGCGGCAACGCCGAGTCATGCGGCGGACAGCGCTCCTTGGACGAGAGGTCCGCGAATCGACACTGCTGGCGGGATAACGCGGCCGTGCTCCGTGCGTGGAGGTGGGATGGCGCGGCGGGAGTGAGGCGGGCACAGACGTGCCAGCCACGCTCGGCCTGCAGCAGGTTTTCGGCGCGGGCAGCCCGGGACCGGACTCCTTGGCTTCAGTGGCCTGTGTCTTCGGGCTGCGCCTCGGCCTGGGGCGCAGTCGTCGCCTCCGGTGCGTCGGGGGCGGTGTAGTAGACCGAGGCGCCCTGCTTGGTGCGCTGTGCCTGGCTCTTGGCCACGAGGCCTTCGAGGGTGACGCGTACGACCTTGGTCTTGATGTCGCGCTCGGGATGGACCTGGCCGAGCGCGGTGGAGATTTCCGCAGCGGAGCGTGGTTCGCTCTGCTCGGCGAGGTGGCGGCGGATGAGTTCCACCAGGGTGGGTTGGGCTGTCTTTGTGGCGGCCGCGGATGTGACCGTGGGCTTCTTGGCGGCTGACTTCCTGGTCGTCGTGCGTCCCTGCGCGGTCGTGTTCTTCCTTGTCCTCCGCCCGCCACGGGCGCCGGTCCCCTCTCGGGGGGAGGGCACCGCGGTGCCCTCGGACGTGACGGCGGGCCCGGCTGGTGCTTCCGTGATGCCGAGTGCCTGCTGCATGTTCACCAGCACGGTGTGGTCCTGCTGCAGGGCGGCCAACTGCTCCTGGAGGGCGGTGATTTCCGCACCGATGCGTTCCTGCTCCTTGAGGTTGCGGTCGAGGTCGCCGGCCACCTGGGCGATGTAATGCGATGTCAGTTCCGTGGCGGTAGTCGTGCTCTCGGACATGGTTTGTCCTTTCCTCGGTGTGCGGCTGTGGTCGCAGTGCGGGGCGGCTCCGGACGGGGCAGCGTTGCTCTTGGGCTGCGCCGGCGGCGCGCTCCTGGACGCCATCACTGCCGCATGGTGCCTTGGCGTAGAGATAGTACGGACAGGCGGAGCCGGTTATTCCTCTCCCGCGAGGCCCTCTGCCCGAGTCCGGCCTCAAGGCAGCGGCGCCTGGTACCCGCGGAGCCCTACCGCAGGGCGAGATCGTGCACGGGGCTCGGGCAGTTGCCAGAACACCTCGTCGGTCTCCCGGTTGTGAGACCAGGACCCCAGCGTGCGAGTGATCACCAGCCGGTCGAGGAGCTCTCCGGTCTGCTGCGGGGAGTGCCCGCACAGACGGGCGAGGACATCCATATCGGTGCTGTGTTCGGTATGGGCGGAGGTGTGTGCGGCCAGTACGAGGGCAGTCAGTCGCAGAGCGGGTGGTGCGGTCGGCAGGGCCAACGGCGTAGGGCGCAGGGCCCAGTGGGCGGCGCGGATCCGAGACGTCCGTCCGGGCTCCTGGGCGAGAACGGCGTCATCGAGCATCTGCACCGTCATGTGGGAGTGCTTCCGGGTGAGGCAGTGCAACCAGTGGGCGTGCTCCAGTTCGTGCCACAGTTCCGTACGGCCGTGCAGGCGCATGCCGCGCAGGAAGCCGCCGGGCAGCCGGACGCGCCCCTGGCGGTCGGCGCGCAGTGCGCACTGCAGGGCCAGCAGCCGGGCGGTGGGGGAGGAGAACCGGGGCAGCGCGGCGGCGAGATAGGTGAGCATCTCCCGCACCCGCTGCTGCTCGCCCGGCCCGTACGGCGGCGTACTACGCGCGGGCCGTGCCTTGCCGGAGACGGGCGGTGTGCGGCCGGGGCTCAGCAGTGTGGGCGGTACGACGGCGGTGTGGCTCATCGCCGCGGCGCAGGCGGCGCAGGCATCGGCCAGCCGCCACGCGCGGCCGCCGCGGTCGCAGGTCAGGGCGAGCAGTACCGGACCTGAGCAGCCGCGGTGGCGGGGATGCCAGCGGCAGCCGCGCGCCCGGCACTGGCAGGTACGCAGGTGCCCCGGCAGTGCATCGGTGCGGGCATGGCGGGCCAGATGGGTCAGGGCCGCAGATCGTGCGGAGGCGGCCTGCACGGGGTGAGTGTGCAGCGTGCAGCGCGGGCAGGCCAGGGCGGGCCCGCCCGGCTGCGGGCGCAGCTCCACCGTCCAGATGCGCTGCACCGTGGCATGCGTGCTGGCAAGCCGCATCGGCTCGTTGCCCTCCCATCCGAAATCCATGCTGGCGGGGTGCCGCGTTCTCCCGATGAGCAAGAGCGGAGTCGGCTGCACCGTAGTGCGGATCTCTGCACTTGTGCGGCGTCGGTGCCCGCGCCGCCCACCTGCACAGATAGTGCAGAAGTCTGCACTGGCAGGGCAGGGTCCTGCACCGTCGGATGGTGGGGTGACGATCTTGCCACCCGACCCCGACCTCACCGCGCTCCGCGTCACGCTCGCGCGGCTGAGGAGCGAGCGCGGATGGACCTTCGACGAACTCGCCCGCCGCAGCGGCCTGGCCCGGCGCACCCTCATCGACCTCGAACACGGCCGCACCACCGGCAGCATCACCACCTGGCACGCCCTCGCCCACACCTTCGACGTGCCCATCGAGCAGCTGCTCGGCCCGCTCTGCGAGGACCACACCCCACCCGGCCCGCAGACTCCCTGACTTCGGCCCGCCAGGGCTCAGCTCCTCTGCTGCACCCCGTCGCCGCCGCACGTGAATCACCCGAACCGGCGAGCAGCCACCGAACGCCCGCACGGCAACTCGCACACCCATGTGACTGTGCTGCGCCATCCGTAGGACGGTGCGCCTGCCGCTACCGCCCTCACGGCGCGCCGCCTGGCACGGTCCCCGCCATGTACCCCAACACCGCCTCCACCGGCCGCCACTGGGACGGCAGCCCCACCACACGCGCCCGCCGCCCCCTGCGCGTGGCCTCCACCAGCCCCAGCCGCCTGCTGCGCACCGGCCAGAGCGGCCGCTGCCGCCAGTGCGGCAACCGCATCGACTGGTACCAGCGCAACGACCAGCGGCCCATCGCCCTGCACCCCAAGGAAGTGACCACCGCACAGGTGCCGGCTTCCTGCCGCTGGCATCTAAGTGGTCTGCGTCATAAGTCCTTCGGGGGTTGATCATGCGGCTGGGGCGGCGGAGGATTCTTCTGGGTGATCGGTGGTGTGCCGGTCGAGTC
>NZ_JBSFUU010000184.1:0-4443 GCF_053591955.1 Streptomyces sp. NPDC002845
ACCTGACTCCCATGGAGCCAGACTGATCACTCGATCACGGAAGGGGTCACTTTTCATCGACCGATAGGGGGTCACGGTTCACGGAACGGCGACAGCGGGGCAGTGACGGAGCGGATCAGCCGCATGCTGATCCTGACAGTCAAGTGGTCGAACTGGGCCCGGACAGCGTGGCCGAGATGCTTGATCTCGTCGAGCGGACCCAGCCGGGGCCGTTCTGGCCGCGTACTCATGGACTCGGCGCCTACGTCGGCCTCCGTGACAACGGGAGGCTGGTGGCGACGGCGGGCGAACGTCTCGGACCTCCGGGCTGGAAACGAGATCAGCGCGGTCCGCACTGCCCCAGAGGGGGCAGGGGAGAGGCTACGCTGCTCATCTGGTCAGTGCGCTCGTCGGACGCATCGGGTCTCGGAACGAGAGACCCATGCTGCATGTGGCGGAGGCGAACATCGGCGCGATCGCTCGCTACGAGCGGCTTGGCTGCGTGGCCCGCAAGCACGTGACCTTTCGCGGTTTCCGGACTCTGTGGCAGTGACTGGTCAGGCGGATCCTTCACCGGAGCCGTTACCGTTCAGCTCGTTCAGGTAGTTGTAGATGGTGAAGCGGCTGACTCCGAGTGCGGCGGCTGCTGTTTCGGGTGCCTGTTTGACCAGGAAGAATCCACGGCGTTCCAAGTCGGCGACCACTTGGAGCTTCTGTTCTTTCCGCATTCGCTCCACCGGGACGCCGATCGCCGCGATGGCTGCTTCTGTGAGTAGGTCGCACAGTTCTTCGACGCTGTGGGGGAAGGACTCGCCCTGGCGCTCCCCTGTGGGTCTGGCCGGCCCCGCGTAGCCCGATGGCATGGATGGTGCTGGAGGCATGGACGTGAGATCGTGCCCGAGCACGAACCGGTCCATGGCAGACCTGACTGAGACCCACGCGGACACATCGGTGTTCAGGCAGAGGGCTGCCGCAGGGCGGTCGCCGTCGTCCGTGTAGACGATTGTCGTGCTCTGCAGGATGCGGCCATCCGGCAACTGGGATCGGTAACCGATCTCGTGACGCAGGTCGCCGGCGGCGATCCGCTCGAGCAGTTTGTCCGTGGGAGGGTCCCCGACGTGCCGGCCGGTGACCGCCCCCGCGATCGCGCGAACGGTGTTCGGGATGCGGCGGAGATCATGGAGTACCACTTCGGTCGGCTGGAGAACCGCCGCTTGGAGTGGGGTGACGAGGAGTTCGAGGACACGGTTGATGCACTCCGCGTCCATCCCTTCCAGGGCCGCGGGCGGCGGAAGCATCGACGGGTCCGACGCCGGGTTCATGGATGCCACCGTCCTCTGCTCAGCGCCAGGAGATGGACAGGGTCCCCTGGCACCCAGTTCGTTTTTTACACTGCGTTGAAGGATAGCGAGGCGTGGACCTCGCTGGATCAACAGCTCTGTTCGATTTCCCGCTACACCGCAACAGCCAGTTGATGTCCGCTGCCGCAGGGCGGTGTCCGGCAGGGGGTCGTTGGGGTGAGGGCCTGAGGGGCGGGCCCTCACCCGCAACGCGCATCAAGGCCGTGCAGCCCGGAAGCTGAGCTGGTTCGTCGTTACGCGCGGGCTGCCTGCTCCGTCTCGCCACCGGCGGGGGCATCGGCCTCGGGGGCCTGCTCGAAGAACTTCATGGCCATGAAGCCGTGCGCATAGCTGCCGCCCGCCCGGAGCGCCGCAGCGATCATGACCGTCTCGACCAGCTCCGCTTCGCTCGCCCCGGCCGCCTTGGCCGCCGGGACGTGGGCCTCGATGCAGTAGGCGCACTGCGTGGTCAGCGCCACCGCGACGGCCATCAGCTCGGTGTACTTGCGCGGGATGACCTTCCCCGCCCCGGCGAGGGCTTCCTGATCGAAGGCCATGAAAGCCTTGACGGCCTCAGGAGCCCCCTTGCGGAGGTTGCGCAGGTAACGGTGGTCCGTGTGCTCGTGGTAGCCCATGTCGTTGCTCCCTGCTGGTTGGGGTGATCGCGCCATGGCAGCGTGAAGCGTGTGCGGGCGCAGGATTGGTCGGCCGCTGCCCCTGGGCGGGATCGGGCCAGAGAGGGACAGGGCGGCGCGTGGGTGAGGCTCTCTTTCGGCTAGCGCGTGTGGAGCGCGGCCGCGGCGCGTCCCATCCGGGCGATCGCCTCGGTGAGGACGGCCTGGGAGGTGGCGAAGTTCAGGCGGACGTGCCCGGCCCCGCCCGTTCCGAAGATGTGGCCGGAGGACAGGGCCACCCTGGCGTGTTCAAGAAACAGCTGGGCGGGGCCGGCCAGGTCGGTGACGACCGCCGGGCCCGTGGCGCGTTCCTCCGGAGCAAGACCGAGGGACCGGCAGTCGAGCCAGGCCAGGTAGGTACCTTCCGGCCTGGTGTATCCGATCCCGGGCAGGTGCTCGGCGACGAGCCGACCCAGTAGGGCTCGGTTGGCGTCGAGCCCCTCCAGCAACGCATCGAGCCACTCGTCCCCGTGGGCCAAGGCCGCCGTGTGGGCGATGACCCCGAAATAGCTGGCACCGTGGCGGACCTCTTCGGGCATCCGGCGCAGATCAGCGACTGCCTCGGGCCCTGCGATGGCGAGTGCCGCCTTGATACCGGCGAGATTCCAGCCCTTGGTCGCCGACATGAGCGAGAAGGCGTTCTCAGCCCCGGGCACGCTCAGGTAGGGGGTGAACTGTGCGCCCGGCAGCACGAGTGGGGCGTGAATCTCGTCGGCGACGACCCGGACTCCGTACCGGCGAGCCAGCTCCGCCACAGCGGTGAGCTCCTCCTTGGTGTGGACCGTGCCGGTCGGGTTGTGGGGATTGCTGAGGAGGTAGGCGACGTTGCCCTTGCCGCTCGCTTCCCGGGCACGCCGGAAGGTGTCCTCCAGCGTTTCCGGGTTCAGCCGCAGGTCCTGCCCGAGCGGTGCTTCGATGACCCGGCGCCCGTCGTGGGTGACGAAGGCGTAGAAGGGTGCGTACACCGGAGAATTGACGATCACCGGGTCGCCGGGGTCGGTGATCAGCCGCAGCACCTGGACGGCGCCCATCATCACGTCCGGGATCAGACCGACTCGGTCGACGTCCACTCCGTCCCAGTTCCACCGCCGCGAGGCGAAGTCGGCCAGTGCCTCGGCGAACTCCGTTCCGGCCGGATACCCGGTGTCACCGGTCTCGATGGCTTCGCGCAGCGCGTCGGCGACGGCCGGCGCGAGCGGTACGTCCATCTCGGCGACCCACAAGGGCAGGACATCTGCCGGGTGTGTGCGCCACTTCATGCTCCTGCGCTGACGGAGCTGCTCGAGCGTGAACTCCTCGAGAGGATTCATATACCCCTGAGCCTCGGCCTTGGCGCCTGTTGAGCCGCGCCCACCAGCGGTGGTCATCCTCAGCATTGGACCGCCATCTCGATCTCGACACAAGAGCCGAGGGGCAGCGACGCCACACCGAGCGCGAGACGTGCGTGGCGCCCGCGGTCGCCGAGTTCATCGCGTACCACCTGCGAAGCGGCGTCCACGACGGCGGGCGCGTCGGTGAACCCCTCCCCCACGGCCACGTACCCCCCGAGCCGAGCGATCCCCTTTATCGCGTCCAGTGACCCGAGCTCCGCCCGGGCGATATCGAGGCACCGCCGCGCAGCCAGAGCAGCCGCCTGCCGCGCCTGCTCCACGGTGACGTCCCGGCCGACGAACCCTGGATGCTGCACCCCGTCGTCCCCGATCGGGAGCTGGCCGGAGATGAAAAGGAGATCGCCCACGCGGACGGCGCTCGCGTACAGGGGCGGCGCCGAAGCTGGCTGACTCACGACAGACCTCCATGGTCAAGAGATGAGGGGGTGACGGCTCAGAGGCCGCAGCCCCTGTCGAACTTCAACGCAGCGTTGCAGACATCTGGCTACTTTGGCAAGAGCTACACGTGTTGTTGAAGTCTTATGGCCGTGTGAGCTTAACGCTTGAGCGTAAGCGCAGAGATCTGCTCTCGCTTTGCACCCAACAGGGTGTTGACATCTGAACGGATGCCGCACCCTGTTTCAACAAGATTTTGAAGTTGGCGCCGGACGTCGGACCTCGAGCCCTCAAGCCATCACCGGTCCGCAGTGAGCAGTATGTGTGAAAACTGCACGTCAGATGGTCTGGTGTGCGTAGGCACCGGGAAGCTCGGCCAGGTCCGGGGCGGTAGTCCATCGGCAAGACCATCGCTCAGCGGGCGACTTCCCGGTTTGTCAGCACCAGCAGGGCCCTCACCAGCGCCGTCGCCCACCTCAAATCCGTGCGAACCTTGCCCAGGACGCGCCAGTTCTTGAGGCGGGCGAAGCCGTGCTCGACGGGTGCCCGGACGGCCGCCAGTGCCGTGTTGGACAGCTTCTGACCTCGCGTCAGGGGCCGGTTGCGGGCGGCCTTGTGGCCGGTGATCACTGCCGGGTCGGCGTCGGGGCCGCTGTCGTCGAGGCCGACGAATCCCAGGTCGGC
>NZ_JBSFUU010000185.1:0-4396 GCF_053591955.1 Streptomyces sp. NPDC002845
GGGTGCGTCGGCGGTGAAGTCGCGGCCGACGAGGTCCGGCACCGGGCCCGGCGCCGCCTGGGTCAGGGACCACCGCTTCGGCCTCGGCCGGCAGGGCACCAGGCCCAGCTCGCGCATCTCGGGGAAACCTCAGACCAGCTCCGGGCCGGCGGTGTGGCCCCGGCGCAGCAGCTGGGCACGCACGCGCCGGTATCCGTAGGTGCCGTCGGACAGGTCGAACGCTTTCTTGACAAGCAGCCCCAGTTCCTCGCGCCGCCGGGCTGTCGCGGAATCGGGCCGGTTTCTCCAGTCGTAGTAGCCGGATGTGGACACGCCGATTTGGCTGCACATGAACTCGACGGAGTAGGCGTACTCCGCGTTGTCGAGCCGCATCGATGCGATGAACTCGTACGTGCTCGCTACCGGGGATCCTTCGTGAAGTACGCTGGCTTTTTCAGGAACGCGACTTCCATCTCCAGCTCGCGGTTGCGGCGCTCAAGCTCTTTCAGCCGGGCCCGCTCTTCCACTGGAAGCGGTCCGTCCTGCCGTCCGTGCTCCCGCTCATGCTGACGCACCGACGTACGGAGCGTCTCGGGATTCATGTCGAGTCCCCGCGCGACATGAGCGATCGGCTTGCTGGACTTCAATGCCGGCTGGACCGCTGCCTCACGGAACTCCGGCGAGTACTTGCTCGGCGGTGCCACAGTTTCTTCCCTCGATTCCTTACAGGACAACCCTATTGGGTCCCTGTCCGGGATCTTCGGGGCCCCTCAAGCGGGGAGGCAAACCGGGGGGTTGACCGGTATTGGACGGTGAGCCCCCGGTTCATCCCCTGTAGCCGCCGCCCTCGACGACGTCGTTCGCGAAGAGTTGGGCCTTCGCCAGCGCCTCGTCGACCGACTGCCGGCCGGCGATTGCCGCGGAAATCTCCTTGGCCACCCGGCCGCCGAGGCCGCGTACTCCGGGATGCCGACGTACGACGTTCCCGTCCACGGCTGCTTGTGCAGGCCGGGCCGTGTGAGGTTCACAGCGTTGAGTGCGTTCAGCGTCGGTTGGAGAAACGCCTTGGCGGCCTTCCTGTACGGAGGAAGCCGAAACGTGGACAGCCGGCTGCCGGGTGGAACTCCGACCCAGCCGAGCCTCTCGCCGTAGAGCTTCAGGTACCGCTTCGACGTGGCCCAGGAGGCGAATTCCCAAGCGGCCTTCGGGTGCTTGGACGTGATCGGGATCGCCAGCGCCCAGGTCCACAGCCATCCCGAGCTGTCCGTGCGCATCACCGGCGCCGGAGCGTAGCCGAGCTTGCCGGCGACCTTGCTGGTCTTGGGATCCTCGAGACGGCCGGCAAAGGAGGTGGTGTCGTACAGCATGGCCGCCTTGCCCTGCTGCATCGTCGCCTGGCACTGGGCGGGCCCGGCTTCGGAGGCCTGGGACTCACCGGAGCTGCGGACCAGATCCACGTAGAACTGCACCGCCCGCTTGGTTTCGGGGGAGGTGAGTTGAGGGTTCCACCTCTCGTCGAACCAACGGCCTCCGAAGGTCAGGATCACTGTGTTGAGAGGCAGCAGGTCCAGCCAGACGGGCCCTCCACGCAGGCAGATTCCGGCGGTGCCGTGTTGGGGATCGTTGAGCTCGGCCGCCAGTTCGGCGACCTGCTGCCAGGTCGGGCGTCGGGGCATGGTCAACCCGGCCTTGGCCAAGAGGTCCTTGCGGTACATCAGGAAGGACGACTCCCCGTAGTACGGCACCGCGTACAAGCCGTTGCGGTACGACAGCGCCGTGCGCACCACAGGAATGAAATCCTGCACGTCGTAGTCACCCTGGCTTGCCAGGACATCGAGTTGAGTGAGCCATCCTCGCGAGGCCCAGATCGGCGCCTCCCAGGGGCCGATGGAGACGACATCGTAGCGGCCGTCCTCGTTGGCGATGTCCTTGGGCAGCCGGTTCCGCAGCACGCTCTCGGGGAGGAAATCGAACTTCACACGGATGTGGGGATGGGTGCGCTGGAAGTCGTCGACGAGCTTCTCCATATCCCGCGTGAAGTCGACGGACGCTACCGTAATCGTCGTGACCTGCTTGTTCCCGGCGCAGGCGGCAGTGCCAAGCGCGAGTGAGGCGAGCAAGGCTCCTACCACAGGGATACGTGTGAGCTGCCCGGATCGCCTGTATGGCATCGGTTCCTCCCCGTCGGTATCAGGGGCACCAGAGAATGGGCCCGTGCTGTTCACTGCGGGAGCTGCTCCGAGCTCGCGAACGAAACGTAGTCAGGCACGTTCAGAAGGCAGCCTGGCACCCGCTCCGCGCTCGACACTCCGAAGTATGTGGTGATCTGCTCTTCTCCCTCGGGAGGAACTCCCATTCCTTGTGTCAGCGCGACCTTCCAGTGCGTCAGTCCGATCGCGTTGCTGTCCTGGAGAGGGTGATCCAGTGCGATGATCAGAGTGTGAAGAGGCCAATGAAGAGCGACAGGAGGCCGGTCAGTGCCACGTGGTCGATCAGCCTGACGTCGACAAGTGCCCAGGTTGCCCCAATGGTCACGAACGCACCGCCGAAGAGGACGAGATACAGCACAGGCAGCAGTCCGATGCTCACCTCCCCCTGCCGTTCACGGCGAAGGTTGTTGTATTCGTTGAAGGCTTCGAGGGTGACAGACTGGGCGTTCGACTCCTCCTTGTTCTGCGGCTCGTAGAACATCAGAGATTCGAACACGGCGTCCAGTCGCCCTTGGTCCTCAGCGATTTCGCCCCGCTGCTGCTTCGGCCAGACCTCATTGATCACATTCTCGGCTAGTTCCGTATCTGCGATTGAATCCGACATCGACGACTGTTGGGAAACGCCTGACCGGCGCGATAGACAGTGGTGAGTTGTGAGGCTTCCTCGTTGACGAGCCTCTTCACTGCCACATGATGCTCGTACGCCCCCACGGCAACGAGCCCGACCAGCAAGGCGTAAAAGGCCCCCACGACTTCGACCAGGAACTTGACGCGTTCGTTGTGCTCGGGATCTTCGCCGAACCATCGGCGGACCCGGGAGCGTGCGAGCAGGCCACTCAGGCCGAAAATGAGGAAGCCCCCGACCAGGAGCACAGCCTGGAACCAGAATGTCAAATGCGAGAACCAACCAGGCATACGCTGAACTCGCCCCCTGTTTATCATGACGGTCCTTTTTGCGGACAGCCTTTGTGAGTTGCTCTGGACTTGCGCGGAGCAGCGTGGCAGCTGGGGTCACACCGGCGACGTAAACCGGGTTGTAATTGCAGATGCTGTCACCGACTGCGACCGGACCAGCGGGAAGGTCTCTCAGCTTCTCGAAGCGGCGGCGGGTGCTGTGCGGCACCTTGTGCAGTGCAACGTCGTCCAGTGGTTGGGCAGTCCGCGTAACCGATCATCGCGGAGTCGGCGGAACCCAGGTCTTGTCACCAGTCGCTGCTGCGGCCGCCGCGACCCAGCCAGTCCACTGCCTAGTCGCAGCCAAGCACCTCCACATCGCCTTGTCCCCGAGGGGTGACCCGGACCCCGTGACGGACCCCGTGACGGTTCGGCCCTCCGCGCAACCCGGTGACCTCCGGCCCTGCCAGCAACTTCACGTTCAGTAAGTCCAGAACGCGACGGCGCAGACGCGCTGCCCAGGAGCGGACGGCATGCCGACATGATGTGAAGGCCGGTGGGCGCGTGCTTGACGAGATGGCCGGGCAAGACATAACGGACCCACTCCAGTAGATCCGTGCTGCAGGAACCCTCCTGCAGACCTTCCTCCTCCAGCCCGGAGGAGAGAGCTTCCATGTTCTCTGAGCCACGGGCGAGGAAAGCATGCGCGTGACGGCCTTGCGGCACACCGCGCCGGGCACCATCGACGCTGAAGTCGTCGCGCTCGACGAGCGTTACCCATTCGAAGTGGTCGGCCAGGACTCGGGCCGTCGTCGGACCGGCGAAGCCGGCACCCAGAAGCGGCGGTGTGCCGCATTCGACTACGTTTCGTGACACTGCTCATCCACCGGCTCCTACGTGTCACACATCCGGCGGGCTGGGGACTGGTGATGTGCCCCACCGGCCAGGACGCGAAAAAGGCACCGCAGCCGCGCTGCCGCCATCGCATCCCCAGCACGATGATCCTTACGCCATCGCCGTCATCACAAGAGCGCGCGAAGTCAACAAGAAGCAGTCACCACCACACGGCACACACAGATCTCGCATGCGTACGCCACCCAGCGCAACCTGGTACGAAGAACGCCTGACGGCAACATCAGGAGGCCCTGGTGCCGCAGTGTTCCGTGTCGATGGGCGGACAGCCCAGTTCAGTCACGCTGGAGTGTGACTGTCTGGCTCAGTGACGTTTTCTCAGCGGTGATCATTTCCAGATTCCGTTGAGGGCGAGGGCGGCGCGGGCGATGTCGCCGATTCGGCTCGGGCTGAGGGTGATG
>NZ_JBSFUU010000186.1:0-3998 GCF_053591955.1 Streptomyces sp. NPDC002845
CGAGCCGGGTCCTGGTGATCGCGGCCGACGCCGAGCGGCCCTGGCCGAGGACATCTGCGAGGACGTCCCCGTCGTGGCCGTCTCCGGCGGTGTCCGACCGCACGTGCCGGCCGAGGTAGCTGAGGCGGTGCGGATCGCGGCCCGCGAGCACGCGGCCGACCTGCCGCTGAGCATCGGCAGGCTTGCCCGACGCCGGGCACCGGCAAGGCGGCGGCCCTCACCACGGGGCTGCCTGTCTCGCCGTCCCCACAACCTACGCCGGTTCCGAGGCCACCCCCGTCCGAGGCCTCACCGAGGACGGCCACAAGCACACCGGCGTCGCCCCCCAAGGTGCTCTCCTGGGTCGTCGTCCACGACACCACGCTGATGCTGTCGCTGCCGACATGGCTGTCGATGACGTCCGGCCTCAACGCGCTCGCCCGCTGCGTCGACGTGTGGTGGGCGCCCTGCACAACCCGATCAGCTCCGCCCTGGCCGTCGAGGGCGTAAGGTCACTGATCTCCGCGCTGCCGCGCCTCGTCGCCGACGGGCAGGACATGGCGGCCCGCCGCGAGATCCTCTTCGGCACCTACCTCGGGGCGGTCGCCTTCACGGGGGGCGGTTCCGGACTGCACGACAAGGTGTGCCACGTCCTCGGCGGGCCCGCGAACAGTACCGCCGTGCCGAGAGCGATCACGGTCACGGATCAGTCCTCTGCGCCGTAGTCGTTGCCGTTCTCGCGGTAGATGGCGTGGATGTGGCTGGTGCCTCCCATGTTCTGCTGGTGGGCGAACTCGATGGTGAAGTCGGGGCTCTGGACGCGGTAGTAGATCGGCTGGTCGCTCGACGTGGAGCCCGACCAGGCGAAGTACGTGGAGTCGAGGTTCCCCTCCGCCGACTCCAGTTTGGACGCGGCCTGTTCGTCGTTGTCCGCCGTCAAGCAGCCCGGGATTCCAGCGACGGGTTCGGCCTCGGCTCGGACGACGCCGAGTGCCAATGCGGCGACACGCGCGTCGATGGCGGGCTCGGCGCCCAAAAGTAGCTGGCTGAGGTACGCGGCGTAGATCTGCGAAACCGTATTCCAATAGGAGCTCTCGCAGATCCTCCCCCAGCGCGTGCGTATGTTCTGAGTCGACAAGCCCCTTGCCGTGCGCCTGCCGTCACCCTGAACTGGCCGGTGGGGGAACCGGTCACATGGGGCACCGGCGGGGGCGCTGGCGTACGTCCGAGCCGGACATGGTGTGGGTCGCCGGCGGAGAACCGCGCGGGCAGGCCGTGGTCGAGGAAGTGCGCTCAAGTTCCCCGCAGGACGCGGAACAGATCATGACGCAGCTTGCCCGGACAGCTGGGGCCGAGGGGCCGACCGAGTGGAATCTGTAGGCGGACCTCCTCGGGGAGTCCGGCCAGTTCGCCGAGGCGCAGCGGGAGTTGCTGGCGCTGGCCGCAAAGCACCCCAACCATGTCGAGCGCTGGCTAAACCTCGCCTCGGCCCACTACTACCAGGGGCGCCAACCGCCGATCACCACCGACGGTGGAATGAAACTCGGCACTCCATATCCGCGAGATCGATCGAACGCGGCCCGGGCCACCTGCATCGAAGTGATGCGTCGTCGGCTCTGACAGGAGTGAATCACGGCGCCAACCGTTGCGCAGAAGAGGCTCCCCGAAATGAGCCGGCCAGACCCACTATCATTTTCAACTCTACGAACGCCGCTACTTCGATGATCGTGAAAGTGATAGTGAGCAGGTCAGAGGCCTTGTCAACTCTCATTTTCAGCGGCCGCCCGCACGTCGACGCGGACGGCGTCCTCACCTGCGTAACGTCCCGACGGAGGACGTGGCGAACGCGTACGCGAAGCAGCACGGTCTGACGGAGTAGGGCCGCCCCGGTCACAACAGGGGGGCTAACCCCCGTGCCAAGTACATCCCGGCTGCCTACTGTGGACAGCATGACCCGAATGGAACCCCGTGACGCCGAGCTCAAGAAGGAGCTCGCCGCGACGATCCACGCGCGCAGAGAGCTGGGCGACGACTACGAGACCGCGCTCGTCGATTCGTTCCTGGAGAAGGTCGACCAGCGCATCGACGGCGCCGTCGACCGCCGAGTGCGCCGCCAGCTCGCCGAGCAGCAGATGGTCGCCGCCCGTGGCGCCCGCTCCCCCAAGTCCACCGACGGCTTCGGCGAACGCTACGGCTTCGGGATCGTCTCCCTCGTCGTCGCCATCCCCCTCTCCGGCATCGGCGGCGGCGTGGCGGGCCTCTCGGGCCTCCTCGTCACCTGGGCGGGCATCGTCGGCGTGAACGTGGCGTGGGCGCTGCGCACGTCGCCGCGGCTGGGCAGCAGGCGCAGGGGCAAGTCGGGTGACTCGGACTGGGAAGAGTAATCCCGCGTCTTCTGGGACGACGAGCACCGCAACCATCGATTGAGGAACCCCGACGGCGAGCAACCAGGTCCGCGAGAGCGGCGCCGGTTTAGGCGCAAAGGGGTGTGCGCGGGGACCGCCGCACCCCCTTGGAGGGGGGCGGGACGACGGCGGTCCCCGCGAGGGACGCGGGCCGGGTCAGGGCCGGGCTTGCGCGTCCATGGCGTCCATGGAGGTCCGGGAGCCGCTCCGGAGGTCCTTGGCGCCGTTCCGTCGTCGGCCGGGGCGGGGAGCCGCTCCCGCCCTGCCGACACCCACTAATGTGCCGGACCCGTGTTAAGCGGGTGCTGCGTGGACGTGACGCGCTCGTACCACTTCCGCGAAGTTCTACGCGGGAAGACACCGACCACGACGTCAATCTGCTGCACCGCTTTTCACTCGATACGCGGAACCAATCGATCATCCACTCATCACCCCTGCCACGCACCGGCATATTTCGAGGCGATCGAACTGTTCATCCGCTCTCGAAGGGACACCCGCATGCCCGGCTGGTCCAGGAGCTTCCTCAATCCCTCACTCGTCTCGGCTCTGGAAGCCGGACACACCTTCGAGGAGTGGCTCGACGGCCGGATACCCGGAGTGGACTACGCCCGGATCAGTGCCGACCAGAGCACACGGTCCGCCATGGTGGCCAAGGGACGCGAGGCCGGGACGGGCATTCGCCACCAGCACGAGGAGAACATCGAGACGGCCGCCGCGTTCGGGGTGGCCATCGTCAGGTCCTACGAGGACAACGGCCTGACAGCGGTACAACCAGCTGTCGTACGACCGGCGTTCGCCGAGATGATCGAGGCCCTGCACTGCCGCAGGACTCCCCAGGGCCATCCGGTCCAGGCCCTCATCGCGACGGAACATGAGCGAGTCTGGCGCCTGGCCTCGGACTTCGCCAGAGTCCATCAAGCCGTCACTGTCACCGAAGAGGGGCTCTTCATCGAGCGGTGTTCCGTTTTCGACTTTTACTCGAAGACCAACGCCAGTAGCGCGACTGTCAGCGTCGACGAAGTCAAGAAGACGAAGGAGCGCATCGAGCGCCACATTCGCCGACGGGCCATCGACGGCGGGACTCCGGGCGGGCGACGCCGCTTCGGCTGGCTTCCGCCGGACCCGTGCTCGGGACGCAGGATCAACATGCGCCAGGATCCCGCAGAATGGCCGATCCTGCGGGAGATGATCGAATCGGCACTGCGTGGTGCGAGTTGGAACGACATCGCCAGGAGGTTGAACGCACGGGGTATCCCAACCGCGTCGGGAAACCGGTGGAGCGGAGCGACTGTCCGCCAGGCCCTGACCAACCCCGTGATGTGCGGATACCGGACCATCCATGGGGAGTTGGTCCGAGGCCCCGCCACCGCCTCGCCGGTCGTCGGGCAGTGGGACGCCCCTGCGACCGCCGAGGAGTGGCAGGCGTTGGTGGAACTCTCCCAGCAGCGCGGCGCGAAACGAGGCACCCGCCTGACGAACGGCAGTCCGCCGCCGGGAAGGCAACCTCGGTCTCTCCGCAGGTACTGAGGTTGAACTCGCTATGGCGGGTGGGGATCTGACGTTTCATGATTGTTGCGGTATGCCGGAGGTATGCGGTATGCGCAGGGCGGTGGG